>CALKXZ010000426.1 GCA_938003775.1 uncultured Granulosicoccus sp.
CTGATACGCCTTGATCGTGAGGATGCTGATGCCTTAGAACCCTATGTGGCAGATCTAGCCACGCGCGCCATGCAACTGTTCAGTGAGCGTTATGATTTTACGTTAAGGCGACCGATGGTCGTGGAGCTGTATCACGATCACGATGACTTTGGTGTGCGCACTGTCAGTACACCGGGAATAGGATTATTGGGCGTAACCTTTGGTTATCTGACAGCAATGGACAGTCCTAAAGCCCGGCCTGCGGGTGATTTTCACTGGGGTAGTACGCTATGGCATGAGATTGCCCATGTATTCACCTTAGAGGCCACCAATCACCGTTTACCGCGTTGGTTCAGCGAAGGCTTGTCAGTGTACGAAGAGTGGAACACCGGACCGTTACCCGATCGTGAACTCTCTATGGATGTGCTCAGCGCCATTAAAGCGAGCCAACTGCTGCCCCTCGAAGAGCTTGACCAGGGCTTCGTGCGACCCAGTTACAACGGACAGGTACAAGTCTCTTACATGCAGGCCGGGTTGGTGTGTGATTTTATTGCAAGCCGTTGGGGTCACCAAGCGCTGGTAACCATGCTAAAAGCCTTTGCCAATGGTAAGAGTACCGGTGAGGCGTTGAGCGACGCGATCGATAGCGACAGCGACTCATTCGATCAACTGTTTGCACAGTTTCTTACCACAAAGTTTGGTGATTTACTGGATACGTTGGATGACTATAGCGCTGAAGTCAGACAGCTTGAGCGTTCTTTGCAATTTGACGACTGGGTTAGCGCTGAAGCATTGTCTCGGGACTTGATTCGACGTTACCCGCAGCGAGTGGGTAGCGGAAATCCCTATCTGGTGTTAGCAGCGGCCTTGCGTGAGCAGGGTGATTCCGATGCGGCTATTGATACGCTGTTGCAGTGGCATTCGTTGGGTGGTCATGATCCCGATGCGTTATTGGCATTGATTACGGACCTGCGTGAATCTGACCGAGCGGATGAAGCCGTGCCTGTCATGGAATCACTCAATTGGGTCATGCCCTACGGTACCGATGTACATCGCTGGTTAGGAGAGCATTACCTGGCGCAGCAGCAACCGCGACTTGCACTGCGTGAATTCAACGCACTGCTTGGTATGCAGGTGGATGATGTGGCAGTTGCCCATCTGGGCAAGGCTCAGGCGGCGCTGCTAGAAAATGATCCACAGACGGCTCGCCGAGAAGTGTTATACGCATTAGAAAGTGCCCCTTTTTACAGACCTGCACAGCAACTGCTGCTGACCTTATCTGCTGGAGAATGACGTGACCGATTCTGAATTCAACACGCCCGACACTGCACAGCTGGTGGCCGAATTTCGCGATGTAACTCTGCGTCTACGATCCGAAGTAGGGCGCATCATTGTCGGTCAGGATGAAGTTGTGGAACATTTGCTCATTACGCTACTCGTTGGTGGACATTGTTTGGTCACCGGTATGCCCGGTACGGCCAAAACGTTGTTGGTTAGAACACTGGCAGATGCGCTGGGTCTGCAGTTTGATCGAATTCAGTTCACTCCGGATCTAATGCCAACCGATATTACCGGCACCGACATTATCGAAGATGATGACCAGGGTAAGCGCAATTGGCGATTCATTGCTGGCCCGATTTTTACCAATGTATTGCTGGCAGACGAGATCAACCGCACGCCACCCAAAACCCAGGCTGCACTGCTAGAGGCCATGCAAGAGTATTCAGCTACAGTTCGGGGCACGCAGCACAACATTGAAAAGCCGTTTTTTGTTCTTGCCACCCAAAATCCGTTGGAATTAGAGGGCACTTACCCGCTTCCTGAGGCGCAGTTAGACCGATTTTTATTCAACATTGTGCTGGGCTACTTACCGCTGGAGGATGAATTAACCGTGGTTGAGCGATTCACCACCGATACACCTCCAGAGCCAGTCGTCGCGTGCACCAATGCGCAGCAAATACTGGCATTCCAGGCGTTGACGCGTCAGGTACCGGTCAGTAAGCAGGTGGGTCGTTATGCCGTTGAATTAGTGCGCGCCACGCGTCCTGATGATCCTGCAGCAACACCCAAGGTCAAACAGTATGTAAAGTTTGGTGCCTCGGTGCGTGCGGTTCTGTTTATAACCCTTGCTGCTAAGGCGCGTGCGTTGATGGCTGGTCGGTATCACGTCACGATGGATGACATCGATGCTCTGGCCGCACCCGTACTCAGGCATCGTGTCATGCTTAACTATTTTGCCGAGGCTGATGGTGTGGGTATTGATGACGTACTGCGTGACCTGGTTGATCAGCGTGTTGCTGCCTGAGCATTGGCTGAACACTGACACTGTCATGAATAGCTCAAACTGATGACAACACGCGTTGCCAATCGATTGCTAAAACCGGAGGTGTTGGCACGGCTAGGGTCACTGGACCTGATTGCGCGTACGGTAGTGGATGGGGTGACCACCGGATTACATCGCTCACCGCATTTTGGCTTCAGTCAAGAATTTGCTGAATATCGTGCCTACAATGAAGGTGATGACCTGCGTTACGTCGACTGGAATGTGTATGCCCGTACGGATCGCACCTATATCAAACGATTTCAAGGCGAGACCAACACAGCGGTTACATTATTACTCGACACCAGTGCTTCCATGGGATTTGGATCACCCGTGTCCAAACTGGATCAGGCCTTGTTTTTAGTGGCAACCTTGGCCTACACCACGCGTAAGCAGCATGATTCACTGGGTGTCGCTGTGTTTGATGAACGCGTGCAGCATTTTCTGGCACCCTCAGCGCGCCCTGATGCATTGGTGCGGGCGTTGGCATTACTGGAAAACACACACGCCGGTAGCGGCACAGATATTTTGGATGCGCTGAGTAGCTTGCGTGCCAGTATGACAAGGCGTGGTCTGGTTATCGTGGTATCTGACCTATACACCGATGCAGATGAACTGATCGCTGCGTTACAACCTTTAGCACACGCCGGTCAAGATCTGGCGTTATTCCATGTGCTTGATCCTGAAGAGATAGAACCATCACTGACGCGTATCAGCGCGTTGCGTGATCTGGAAACCGATGACACAGTTATTGTAGATCCGGCGTTCCTGCAAGGCGGTTACCGCACTAAATTCGCCATGCATTGTGCGAATGTTCAGCAGGCGTGTCGTCGCATCGGTGCCGACTATACGCAGGTTCTGACAACCGACCCACTCGATGCGGCGTTGCAGGCCTACTTGCGCTTTCGCGAGAGGCGTGGTCGATGAGCTTGTTATTTCCTTTGTATTTTCTCGGTATGCTGGGCTTAGGATTGCCTTGGTTGTTGCATCGATTCAGTGACCAGCAGCCCGAGGAGAAGCTGTTTCCCTCTACACGATTTCTTGATGCAACCACACCGCCAGTATCACGCAAGCGGCGCTTAAAATATTTGAGCTTGCTGGCACTGCGTGTGCTCTCGTTAGTGCTGTTGTGTTTTTTATTTGCTCAGCCATGGTTTGCTCGTCAAGACCAGGCTGTACCCGCTCGGCAACACCATATCGTTGCCATAGATCAATCGATGTCCATGCGTGCAACACAGCGCTGGGATTCGGCAGTGGACCAGACGCAAGCGTTGCTCGATGAATTGCCATCCACTGATTCAGTGGCGTTATTCGGATTTGACAATACCGTACGCCAGGTTGCTAGTAGCGATGACCAGCCGGGTGCTATCGGTCGTGCATTGTCTTCTATGCAACCTGGTTATTCCAGCGCTGACTACGGTCGTGTGATGCAGTTGCTGAATACCCGCGCAGCGGAACACGAACTACCCGTCAAACTCTGGCTGGTGACTGATCAGCAGCGGAGTTCTCTACCGGCACAATTGAATGCGTTGTATGCGCCACAAGTGAATGAATTTGAACTTGTATCCGTTATTGAACAGCCGCAGTTCAATGTCCATTTGGCAGCGGCTGCGCAAACCGAAGACGGTGTCAACCTGCGTGTCAGTGTTCAACTGACTGCCAGTCAGTCTATGGATAGCGCTGATAGTAATGCAGCCGCAGATGAATCGGCACCTGCAACGCAGGCACAACCTGGCGCCAATGATGAGTCGGTATCGGTAACAGAGCAAGCTGCCAGGGAGGTGACGATCAGTGTCACGTCAGCCGATCAGCTATTGACACAGCGCACCACGCTTATTGCTCCAGGTAATCTTGAAACAGTCATATTCGATGAGCTAATCCTACCTGCTGGGGAGAACCCGGTTCTGCGTGTGGCCTTGCAACAACAAGACGCGCTGGCGATAGACAATGCCGTGGAATTGGTTGTTACTCAGGCCAACCCGACCCCGGTTCAACTATTACAGAGTGACCGCGATACCTCTGCTAATGCAGCGGTGTTTGTCACCACCGCTTTGGAAACCGATGACTATGCCAGCGTCAGTGTCGTAACCGGCAATTCGGAACAAGTACCTCCAGACACGGCGCACATTGTTACTGGTCGTGATTTAAGCGCCGACCCCTTGGCACTGGATGTTCTACAGTTTGTTGACGCTGGAAATAACGCGCTGGTATTTGACAGCCGCTTGTCTCGCTCAAATGATGCAGCGGCCAGAGCGCCCCGTGAGGTCGGGCTGGTGGATCAAACTCATCCTTTGGCGTTAGGTGACATCGACTGGTTTGGTATCCGTTTTTACGACGTGCCACCCTTGTCCTTAATCGACAATGATCGAATCCTATTGGAAACTACGGAGCGCGAACCCATACTTATCGAGAGGCAGGTGGAACGTGGACGTTTACTGATACTTAACGATAGACTGGACGGTCGTGGTAGTAACCTGCCATTGCAGCCGGCATTTGTGTCATTAATGCATGCGTTGCTGAATTATTTCGATGCCAGTACGGCGTTGCCAACCAGCATGCTGGTTGGAGAACGGCTGACACTGCCTGCCAACGTACAGGTACTGGGTCCTGATGAGGAGCCCTTGCTGACATTGGATGCCAGTGGTCGTTCTGGTAGCCTGCAGTTGCTGCAACCCGGTTTGTACACCATCATTGGTCTACGTGGTGAACATGTGCTGAGAGTAATACTGGATACCAATGAGTCCGACCTAACAACACTTGACGAGCGTGTAACTCGCGCCTGGCAAGCTCGCTATGATGACGTTACTGTGCCGGACACAGGCTCTGGTAGTCTGAAACTGCCAGCTATTGATAAACGGCTGTTGGCACAAGGCAATGACAACAATCGCCTGTCACTCTGGCAATGGTTGTTACCTGCACTCATTATGATATTGATATTAGAAAGCTGGCTGGCAAACCGACGTCTAGACGTCAGGAGAGACGGTTCATGAGCCTACCTGCATCATCGACTAATCGTTTTGCTACCTATCTCAGAGCGGCCCGCCGCCGAGAAACACTGCGACACGTGTTGCGTTTTGTTGCGCTGCTGGTTTTGGCCTTGTTGCTGGTGACGGCTATTGGGGCCGCTGCTGGTCTCATGCGTGGATTTACCCCCTTTTTGACAAACACGGCAAGGATTACGTTGGGTGTCGTGACATTAATCGCCGTAGTTACCTTGTTATGGCGACCGCTGCGTGAGCTATACCGTGATCGCGGCGCGTTATTAGTTGAACAATCCGACGCAGCGTTTGATGGTCGGGTGCGCACTTATCTGGACACTCAAGCCAGCAACCCGCAGCAGCCCTTTTTATCTTTATTAGCGCGAGACGCCTTGTCCGTGGCTCGGCGAGTACCGCTGACTCGAATAGTACCCAGTGCCGCATTGGTGTGGCCTGTGTTGCTCATGATATTACTGGCTGGAAGTCTGTTTAGCGTTCGACAGTTAGCGCCGGTTAGTTGGCAAAACGCTGCGTTGCATCTTTGGTGGGGTTGGAAGGACAACACGCTGGTTGAGCCACGTATGGTGGTAATCGACCCAGGTTCAATAGAACTACTGGCAGGCGAAGATTTGGATTTGCGTGTTGAACTCATGGGGTTCAAACAGGACGCCGTTACACTGCACATGCGAACTGCAGACGATGAGTCCTGGCAGACGACCGACATAACTGCATCGCCGGATGAGCAGTTTCGTTTCACCTTTTTTCGTGTTAGCGAGCCGCTGGAATATTACGTTAGCGCAGCATTTACTGACAGTGAAACCTACAACGTATCCGTTATTCAGCCTGCGAGGCTGGAGCGTATCGATGCCGAATTTGAATACCCGGCCTGGACGCGATTGCCCAACAACACCCGTGAGGATGTTGGTGGCATCAGTGGTGTGAAAAATACCGGTATCACACTGACCTTCACACTCGACCGGGCTTTACAGGACGGTACATTGCGTTTGGGTGAGCAATTGCTTGAGCTGACACAATTGTCCAGTGAGTCGAATGACGTGGATCAACCTGGTGTGCAATATCAGGCTCGTTTCATCGTTCAATCAGATACTCAATTCCAACTAATGGACAGAATGTTGGACCGGGAGGTACCGATTAGTCCGGAACATGCGGTCGTTGTCCGTGGTGATGAAGCGCCAGAGGTGAAATTTATTAAGCCCGGACGCGACGTTACCGCATCGCCTGTTGAAGAAGTACCGGTCAGCGTTGAGGCGAGGGACGATTTCGCGATTGAATCCATTGAGCTGTTGTATTCAGTTAATGCCGGTGAATGGGAGTCGGTGATGTTGCCTACCGACAACGTGGCTGAACATATTTTTTATCTTGAGGCTATGGGTTCGGATCCATTGACCGATGGAGAGGAGCAACGCCCAGAGCAGGGTTTATCACCGAGTAATACTGTGCACGGCGTTGCCATGCAGCCTGGTGATCTAATCAGTTATTACGTTCGTGTGCGCGATCACGACAGCGTGACAGAAACTGACATGATGTTGGTTGACGTACGCCCGTTTGACCGCCGATTCTCGGAGGGGCAGGCCGGCGCAGGCGGGGGAGGTGGCGGCGGTGCTGCCAATGAAGGCAGCGAGATTTCACGGCGTCAAAAGGAGATCTTGCTAGCAACATGGAACCTGCAGCGCAGTCGCGAAACAGCTGGCGGTGATGTCGCCAGTGAGCAGGATAACGCGCGCCTGTTATCCGAGCTGCAAATAACGCTAGCAGATCAAGCCCGCACGTTGGCTGATCGATCAGAGGCCCGAGAACTGGTACAGCAAGGTGAACAGATCCGCCAGTTTGTGGAGTACCTCAGAGAGGCCGCTGACCAAATGGGGCCTTCAGCAACCGCATTGGATGAGCTTGCATTCAGTGATGCGATCAGACCGCAGCAAAAAGCCCTGCAATTGCTGCAACGTGCTGAAGCATTGTTCGCGGATATTCGCATGACCCAACAACAGGATCAGGGTGGCGGCGGACAGCAAGCAGGTCAGGATATGGCTGAAATGTTCGAACTTGAGATGGATCTTGAGCGCAATCAGTATGAGCAGCCAGATCGTGGGGGTAACAATGCGGGTAGCGAGCAATTGGACGATATCTTCGACCAGCTGGCTGAACTTGCCAGACGTCAACAAGCTTTAGCTGAGACAGAAAGACAACGGGATCAACTGACCCGAGAGGAGCAATGGCAACAGCAGCAGTTAGCCCGAGAACTGGAGCAGTTACAACGTAACCTTGAGCAATTGCAGCGTGATGCAGCCAATGCAGAGGGTGCGGAAGCCCAAGCATTAGAGCAAGCGGCGAGTGCCCTGTCAGAGCAGTTACAACGAGCCAGCGATGCGCTGGAAGAATCTGAGCAACAAGCTAGTGACCAGAACGATTCATCGCCAGGTGAGCAAACTGAGTCGGATGTGTTAGAAGCCAATCGTGACGACAATAACGGTGAGCGTGGTACCGCCAATAACGCAAGTGATGCACTGCAGGACGCGCTGTCGGATCTAGCACAGGCACGGTCTCAGCTGTTGCAAGATGGCATTGCCGAGGCGCTGGCAACGTCTAATGAGCTACTGGAAGAACAACGCAATGTTGAGGAGCAATTGCGCGAAGGCGTTGATCGGGCCATGCGATCACGTGAACAAGGTGTATTCACCCCAGGTCTGACACAAGAACAGATGCAAGGCTTGGCAGCACGTAAACGCGAATTGCAGCAGTCTCTGGAAACGGTGCGTGATGATGTTAAATCGCTGGAACAACGATTTGGCGATCAGGCACCTAACACCGGTGCAGCATTAGACCAAGCGGTCAAAAGACTGGATGAAAGTCGCGCTGCGGATATGTTAGGCATTGCGGGAGATGCAATCAGTAATGGGTCTGTTGCAACAGTGTTGCCCGGCGAAAGCATGGTCACGAACTCGCTGCGAGAGTGGCGTGATCGCCTTAACGAAGCCAATGAAGCGGCCGCCGATGAGCAACTGCAGAGTCAGGACAATACGGATCTGCAGGTAGCTGATGCACTGGATCAACTGCAAGAGCTTCGCCAGCAACTTGGTGGCCAGCAAGGCGAAGGTCAGCAAGGCGAAGGTC
>CALKXZ010000427.1 GCA_938003775.1 uncultured Granulosicoccus sp.
TAACTGGCACCTCCGATATGCGGGTGATCGCTGTGTCGTATTTGAGTTCGGACAAACAATAGATAAAACGCTGGTTGATAAAATTGTTGCACTCGACCGACAAATCCATGCAGCAATGCTTATTGGTGAACTGGACGGCATTACCGAAACAGTACCCACCTTTCGATCACTGGCTGTTATATTTGATCCACTGCTTGCTCACCCTGATGATCTGGTTGAAAAAATACGTCACCTTGATCCGGTCGCCGACAATGACCAATCAGCTGGCTTGCGACAATGGCAGATTCCAGTTCACTATGGCGATCAATCCGGGCCTGATCTGGAAAGTGTTGCCAAGCTGACTGGACTTGATCCACAGCAGGTACTGACTCTGCATCAGCAAACGCTCTTCACTGTGTACATGCTCGGCTTTCTTCCGGGGTTTGCGTTTCTCGGTGACACACCTCCCCAACTTCATCTACCACGTCGCACTGAACCACGACTTCGCGTACCCGCCGGAAGTGTCGCTATTGCCATGCAGTTAACCGGTGTTTACCCGTGGGACAGTCCAGGTGGTTGGCATATTTTAGGCAACTGCCCAGTACCCCTGTTCAACGGACAACTGAATCCACCTGCACTGTTACGCGCGGGTGATTCAATTCGTTTTCACGGTATCAGCGCCGCAGAGCATCAAGCCATCGTTCAGCAGGTTCAGTCGCATACGTTCGAACGTGAATCGTTACTAGCAGGTGCATTAAATGCATCCTGAGTCCATTACAAGAGCCATCGTAATAGCAGGATCAATCGTTTCGCAGGTGCGAGTATGAGCGGCCATATCACGATCGAGAAAGCTGGCCTACTCAGTACCATTCAGGATCGTGGACGGTATTCATTACGGCATCTGGGTATTCCTTGGTCGGGCTGCCTGACGCCTGTATGGCAGCAGCTGGCCAATGCGCTGGTTGGGAATCCTGCCAACAACAGCGTGCTCGAATGTTTTGAAGGTGGCTTGCAGCTACGCGTGGGAAACGCCGGCGCTCGACTAGCTGTCATGGCCCACCCAACCGTGAAACTGACTGTCTCGAGCCAACACGCTGGGCCTACCACGCTGGTACCTGCCAGGAGCTATACCCTGCCGCCAGAGAGTATCTTGACCCTTATCGGGACTGGCGAATGGCGCCACGCCATTATCGCTTTTGCTGGGCTGCAGGTTGACCATCAACTGAACAGTACATCCACCTATGCCAAAGCAAGTTTGGGGGGTATTGATGGGCGCGCACTGCGACCCGGTGACACATTGCCTGTTTCAGACGTTATCCATGGTGCGGAACAACACTGTGTCGATCCGCTGTTAGCGCATTACGCTGGCACACAATTGCGCGTTGTGCTCGGACCACAGGACGATCACTTCTCCGCCACAGGCAAAGCGCTTTTTCTATCAGGTGACTATGAACTGACCTCTGAAGCCGATCGCATGGGAGTCCGGCTCGAAGGACCGGTGATACAACACAGAGACACCGCTGCCCGAGATATTGTCTCAGATGCCATCGTGCCAGGCTCCATACAGGTGCCCGGCACCGGCCAGCCGATCGTGCTTCTTAACGATGCGCATACCGCAGGTGGCTACCCAAAAATTGCCACAGTATTGTCCATCGATCTACCACTGTTAGGACTGCAACGACCCGGTGCCCACTTCACCTTCCACGCATTAGACATAGACCAAGCCATTCACGCTATTCGCCACCAACATCAACAGGTCACCAACACCCTGGCCGCCATCTCCCCCATCACCAATCCCGCCCCAACCACCAAACACCTCCTAACCCAAAACCTAATCGATGGCGTCACCACCGGGTCGGACCACCATAACTAATTGATTAATAATCCATTTACATGATAATTCGGGCAGTTTTCGGCCCTAAAAAGACTATTTTTTACCCGATATTATTGAGTTTAAGAAACCATTCTGACTGCTAATCCCATTCTGACTGCTAATCCATAGAGCGCTACAAGACATGCTGCTAAATCTGAACGCCGACCTGGGCGAATCGTTTGGCCCCTGGCCAATGGGAGATGACGAAAATCTGCTGTCCATTGTCACCTCCGCCAACATCGCTTGTGGGTTTCATGCCGGTGACCCACTGGTCATGAGCAACACCATTGAGCTGGCACGCAAGGCTGGCGTGAGCATCGGCGCGCACCCAGGCTTCCCAGACCTGCAGGGCTTTGGACGGCGCCCAATGTCGCTGCCAGCCAAGGAGCTTCGCGCCATGATCCAGTATCAACTAGCGGCGATTGACGGAATGGGACGATGCCTGGGTTTGCCAGTGACGCATGTAAAACCGCATGGCGCATTAAACAATATGGCCTGTGAAGACCGCGGTCTTGCCGAAATTATCGTCAGTGCCGTGCATGATTACGACAAAACGACCATTTTTCTGGCGCCGGTACTCTCAGAGCTGGCTCAGGCGGCTCAATCCGCTGGATTAACCGTTGCGTTAGAGGTATTCGCAGACAGAGCGTATACCGACACAGGGTCTCTCGTATCCCGCCAAAAGCCCGGAGCCATCATTGACACGGCGGAAGGTTGCATCGAACACGTGCAGAGAATGATCGATGCGGGTGGTGTGGTTAGCCAAAATGGCCTGACCTTAGCCACGCCATTTCACAGCATATGTGTGCACGGAGACAACCATCATGCAGTGGATACAGCAAGGCGCCTCAAAGCGGCTCTAAATGATCAAAAACACCAATTGGTGGGTTTACCTGAGCTGATGAGAAACCCATAAACTCGGCCACTGCAACCTCATGGCTACATATACAAGGCGCAATCGTCCCATCAATGGTCTATCTTTTTAAAAGAATTGCCAATACCTTGGGATAAACATGACCAACTTATACGCATACTTCCCCGCACTGCCCAGTGCCGCACTAACAGCTCTCAGTCTGATTGTTTTAAGCGCCTGTGGTGACGCACCGGATATCACACCCTCGCAAAAGCAACAGACAACGCTCTCAGCGTCGTAATCATCCACTGACCAGCTCAGCAGCCATCCAGTAGCCGCCCTGCCTGCTGATCAAATCGGCGAAGATCCCGCGCTGTCAGCCGTCATTGGTGCCAGCGAAATACCTTACCCGGTATACCCGAACGGTTCTAAATACCGTGTAGGCGGAGAAAACGGACTAAAAATAGTGCTATTTGAAACACCTGACACATTTGATCAGGTGGATAAGTTTTACCAGGGACAAACCAACAATAGCGGTATGCCCCGCTTGGTTGCCATGAGCGATTATGTCCGCTACAGCAGTAACGACGAGGATCGAGATCCGTGGGCAACCTACCGGCCCGGCATCGTCATTCATGAATTTAATGACGATGCTGAACGTCACGCTGTCGGGGCTGACAAAACCGCTCTCACCAATATCATCATGAGTTTCTAAGGCCTAAGGCCTGTTGTTTCTCGGCCTGTCTTGCAACGCTCGGTAGGAAGCTGACCCGCAGAGCGCTCACAGCGCTAGGCTTCAGCAACCAGATGTTCATTGGAATGTACGTTGAGTCGCGGCGCATCTGACACAGTTTTAGTGTCATGCTGAGCGCAGTGAGCTACTCGCTTATGAGAAGTTACACAAGATTCAGTGACCTCTTGAGACATCAGGCGCCCCATTGACATGCCAATAGCGGTGGTCACTTTACGCAATAGGGCGATAGACATGTTGCCCTGCCCGGATTCAAGTTGAGCTAAGTAGCGCTCGGAAACGCCAGATACTTCCGCAAGGCGTTTACGAGACATATTTTTTAGCCCGCGTTGACGACGAACACGCCGCCCAACCACCAACAGAAACTCTTCAGTGGATAATTCATCCAACGAGGAATTTGCTGGCTGATTTAGATCTGATGTAATCATGTGTAACGTAGCTCCATTTGTGACCGGGAATCAACTCTCCTATTCCGGTTGACACAATATCACGTCAATCCATCGACGGAAAAGTAAAACTCGCAACATTTAACACTTTACGACATTCAATTATCGAGATTACCCGTCTCGTTATCACAATGGCTAGGGTTCATGAATCACTCTTCGAGCAAGCGCCGGGCTTTTTCCAACTGAGCTTGCTGCGTTTCAACTGAGTTACCCGTTACATCAATCGGCAGATGATCAGGCTGACGATTACGTTGCCGAACCATATAAAACAAACTGGCTAGCGCGATACCCAATAACAGGAACGGTGCCACCCATAGGAGCGCAGTTTTAGCGTTAAACCGAGGCCGATACAGTACAAATTCTCCGTAGCGCGCCACCAGATATTCGTCTATATCTTTTTTTGCCTTGCCAGCCAAAATTTGATCGCGTATCTCTCGACGAAGGTCGCCAGCCAGACTGGCATTACTGTCTGCCAGATTCTGATTTTGACACTTCAGACACCGATACTCTCGTAATAGAGCATGGTACAGCTGGCTATGCTCAGGATTATCAAAAGTGACCAAAACATCGGCACTTTGCAACGGTGTCATCGCTGTTATAAGCAAAAGCAGCAGCAAATACACAGAGCTTGCACTGAGCTTTTTCATCAGCTAGCCGCGCCTTGCAACACTTCATCGATAGCGGGTATCAGCTTGCCGCGCAGCGATTTTTCATCGATAGGCCCGACATGTTTGAAACGGACCTGACCTCGGCTGTCGATGACAAATGTTTCCGGCACTCCGTAAACACCCCAATCCAGACCGACATCGCCTGCACGATCATCAAGCAGATGGGTAAACGGATTCCCCAAACGTGCTAGCCATTGCTGAGCATCAGCGGGTTGATCCTTGTAATTGAGCCCTACCAGCGGTACTGATCTTTGCTCCGCCAGTTCAATCAGATAAGGGTGTTCGGCGATACAAGGGCCGCACCAACTGGCCCAAACGTTCAGTACCCAAACTTGCCCTGCCATGCTGCTGCTGTCAAATACTGGCCCTCCTTCTGGAAGCGTCGCCACAGTGAACTGTGGCGCCGGCTTGTCCACCAGCGGTGAGGGTAATTCACTGGGATCCAATGTTAAGCCCTT
The DNA here is from genome assembly GCA_938003775.1 of uncultured Granulosicoccus sp. Classification (GTDB taxonomy): domain Bacteria; phylum Pseudomonadota; class Gammaproteobacteria; order Granulosicoccales; family Granulosicoccaceae; genus Granulosicoccus. The sequence continues at coordinate 5,029 of CALKXZ010000427.1, forward strand.
CGCCAAAAAACCGGCCACTGTTAAAAACAGCGCCAGCGGTAATAGTTTCAGAAAAAGGCTCATCAGAACGTTATGTTGCTCGAAGAACCCGTGGCGCCTGCTGCCGGTGCTGAGCGTTGTGCAACCGCAGCTGAACCAGTCACCGCAGACCCCACAGCGGCAGTAGACTTAGCCGAGGCGCTGCCTGCAGTTGCTCTGACCCGGCGGTAGCGCCCATCAATAGCTGCCAGAAAGCCACCAAAGGCCATAAGAATTGTACCCAGCCAAATCCAGCGTATGAAGGGCTTGGACTGTATCCGCACACTCCACGCGTTGCCTCCATCCAGCGGTTCACCCAGTGCTATAAAAAGATCACGCGTTAAACCTGCATCAATACCGGCTTCTGTCATTGTATCGTTACGCACATCGTAGACACGTTTCTGGGCAACAATCTCACTGACTGCATCGCCGTTACGACTCACCTGGAAGCGACCTTCCGCTGCACTGTAGTTCGCCCCACGCACTTGTTCTAGCGATGTGAATTCAAAGTCGTAGTCACCCACCGTATGGTTGTCATTGAGCGCCATACGCACTGTTTGTTCTTCATTGTAAATAGAGGTCAAAGCCACACCCACCGTAAACACCGCGAGTCCGATATGCGCTGTACTCATGCCCCAAAAAGCGGCTGGGGTGTGCATGACAGCGGACAGACGCTTACGCTTGTTCCTGAATCGATAAAAGATACCGTAGGCTGTTGAGGCACTAACCCACACTGCCATAGACAACGAAGCAACAGCGCTTATTCGGTAGTGCGTTAACAATGACGTTAGAAAGGCTGCCAGCACGATACTGGCAACGCCCAGCACCACTAGCGTTGTTGAACGCCCTTTGAGCTTGTCACGCTTCCAGTTCAGCATGGCGCCCACACCAACGATTAGCAATATAGGCAACATTAAGGGTACGAACACCGCGTTAAAGTACTGCTCACCAACCGATAATTTTCCAAAGCCCAGTGCATCAACAAACAACGGATACAGGGTTCCGAGTAAGACCGCCGAACAAGCCACTACCAACAAAATGTTGTTCAGCAGTAACGCGGACTCGCGCGAAACCAGCTCATAGCTGGCGGTGGACTTCAGCTTGTTGGATCGGATGGCGAACAACAGTAACGATCCACCGATTACGATGCCCAGAAACAACAGTATGTATAGCCCGCGTGCGGGGTCGGCAGCAAACGAATGCACCGATGTCAGCACCCCTGAACGAACCAGAAAAGTACCCAGCAAACTTAACGAAAAGGCGAGTACGGCTAGCAACACAGTCCATGCCTTGAACACACCCCGCTTTTCTGACGCCGCCAGTGAATGGATTAGTGCAGTGCCGATCAGCCACGGCATGAAGGAGGCATTCTCCACTGGATCCCAAAACCACCAGCCTCCCCAGCCTAATTCGTAATAGGCCCACCAGCTCCCCAGTGAGATTCCAATGGTCAGAAACATCCACGCAATGTTTGTCCACGGCCGCATCCAGCGCAGCGTTGCTGCGTCCAGTTTGCCACTGATGAGGGCCGCGATAGCAAACGCAAACGCCACCGAAAAGCCAACGTAGCCCAGATAAAGCATGGGAGGGTGAATGGCCATTCCAGGGTCTTGCAGCAGTGGATTTAACGAAGCCCCATCGACCGGTACAGGAAAAAGACGTTCGAATGGGTTGGAGGTTAGCAACACGAATAGCAGGAACCCGATACTGACAAAGCCCAGTATTGACAGCACACGTGCCAACAGTACCGGAGGCAGTGCACGACTGAATATCGCTACCGCGCCAGTCCACAAAGCTGAGATGAAACACCAGAAAAGAATGGATCCCTCATGGCCTCCCCATACGCCTGAAATTCGGTAAATCAACGGTAATGATGTGTTACTGGTGTTCGCGACATACAACACACTGAAGTCATGCGATATGAACGCCCAAGTCAAACAAGCATAAGACAGGGACACCAGAAAGGCTTGCGCGGCAGCGGCAGGCCTGGCCATATCCATCCAACCGGTATGACCGGTAAAGCTGCCTACCATAGGCACCACTGCAAGCACAAAGGCTGTGCACAGGGCTAGGATTAGTGCAAATTGCCCAAGTTCTGGAATCATGGAGACACCACTGTTTTACTGCCGTAGTTGGCTTCAGTGCCCGGCATATTGCCCGCCTTTTCCAGCGCCTCTGCAACTTCAGGTGGCATGTAGTTTTCATCGTGTTTTGCCAACACTTCAGTGGCGCCAAACGTACCTTGGTCATCGAGTGAACCCATCGCCACAATGCCTTGCCCCTCGCGGAACAGGTCGGGCAATATGCCGCTGAAGGAAACCGGCACCGTCTGAGCATGATCGGTTAGTTCAAAATACACATTGAGATCAGTGTCACTGCGCTTGACGCTGCCCTCTACAACCATACCTCCGACCCGGAAAGGCTGCCCCGGCTTGACCGTACCCGCGGCAACATCGGTTGGCGAATGAAACAGCATGATGTTTTGTTTAAAGGCATTAACACCAAAACCCACCGCCATAGCCACGCCACCGAGCATCAGTCCGACCAGCATCATCCGTTGTTTACGCTTAGGCGTCATTGGTTTCGACCTTATGTTTTCGTTTCTGAGTATGTGCGCGACGAAATGCGGTGTCGCGCGAAATTCTAAACCGGCGCGCTGACCAGACAATAATGCCGATCAGCAGCAAAGCCGTCAGTGCATAGGAGCTCCATACGTAGAACCAGTAACCGCCCATGGACAAAAATTCGAGCAGGTTATCCATGCGACTCACCCGCTAGCTTGGCAACCCAACCGGCACGACCTTCGCGTTCGAGAATCAGCGTGCGAACTCGAATCATCAGGTTGTAGAAATACAGCAGCTGAAAGGCCAAAACCATTATTAACAGCGGCCTGAGCATACTGATGTGCATGGAAGGTTTGTCGAACTTGGTAATTGTGGCTGGTTGGTGCAGCGTGTTCCACCACTCTACTGAATAATGAATGATGGGAATATTCACGACACCCACCACGGCCAGAATGGCAGCTGCCTTGGCACCGCTTTGCGGGGAGTCCAGTGCACCGCGTAAGGCCAGGTAACCTAGATACAGAAACAGTAATAGCAATTCGGATGTTAGTCGGGCATCCCATATCCACCAAGTGCCCCACATGGGTTGCCCCCAAAATGAACCGGTTATCAGGGCGACTGCTGTAAACGCAGCGCCGATAGGGGCAGAAGCCACTGCGACCACATCGGCAATCTTGATTCGCCAAATCAAAAATATGGCGCTGGACACAGCCATAACAACGTACACAAACATGGACATCCAGGCTGCCGGAACATGGATAAAAATAATGCGATAACTGTCACCCTGTTCATAGTCCGCAGGTGCGACAACCAGGCCCAGATAGAGCCCCACAATCAGGCAAAGCAGACATAACCCACCCAACCAGGGCGCCAGCGCACCGGCAAAACGGAACATGAAAGGTGACGATCCGAATTTATGAATCCACTGGAACACTAAGATGATTGCTCTGTCTGTCTAGAGGGACTAGTTTATATTGATTTACGCTGCACAGCTAAAGCTGGACTCTTAAGCCCTGTACCCTGTTGATTCAGCGCAAAAGGCGATCAAAATTGTAATGCCGAACCTCTTCGTAAAAACCACTTATTTCAACACTGAAATAATTCAGGATTGACATCAAACATGGGGTAGAAACGCTATTGCGTCAGTTCCCGTTTACACATTTTTGCACCACTTTGCACCACGCTAGTTTTTGCACCACGCTAGCGTCCGGCCGCCACGCCAACCCGTAATGCACCCGATATAGCCACGGGTGCTAACGACACCGATAGCGCCGCCAGCGCTGCCAGTAAAGATAACTGAGCAGACACCGTCAGACTGGCAGCAGCAGCCGACACAGCACCGCTACCAAAAATCAATACTGGCGCTGTTAACGGCAGTACCAGTAGTGACAACAAGATGCCGCCCTGGTTCACACTGACCGTCAATGCAGCACCAATTGCGCCAATAAAACTCAAGCTGAGCGTACCGAGCAACAAACTCAATAACAACGTCGTAAAGGCTGATTGCGGCAACTGCAACATGACACCCAGCAGCGGCGAAAGCACCACCAGCGGCAGCCCATTGGTGGTCCAATAAGCCAATACCTTGGCCAACACGACCACACTCAGTGGCTCGCCACTGATCACCCACTGTTCCAGGGTTCCGTCGCGAAAATCACCGGCAAACAGGGCATCCAGTGACAACATCATCGCCAGTAACGCACTGACCCATAGTATGCCTGGGGCGATTGTCGCCAGCGTATTAGCACCCGGTCCAATACCCAATGGAAACAGTGTGATGACGATGACAAAGAACAGGATCGGGTTGAGCCATTGTCCGGCGGAGCGCCAGGCTAGTTTTAAATCACGTTGGTATACCGCTGCAAACAACCCCGTAACCCCCCTGGAGGCTCTGGTTGCGCTGTTCATGTGGGTGAATCCAATGTCACGTTATGCACGAATAGGGAGTCGAAAGACAACGCCTGATGCGTTGTGAACATCACCGAGCCTCCACGCCCGATATGCCCCGTAATTTCTGACCGAACCCAGTCGTAACCGTTGGTATCAAGCGAGGTCAGTGGTTCATCCAGTAC
>CALKXZ010000428.1 GCA_938003775.1 uncultured Granulosicoccus sp.
GGCAGAGCTGATGCGTTATATCGTCACAAAGGGTTATGTCACGCTCGACGGCACCAGCCTGACCGTGGTTGACGTCGGTGAAGACTGGTTCAGCGTCACACTGGTTGCCTACACACAGGCACATATTGTCATGCCGCTGAAAAATGCGGGCGACTTGGTCAATATTGAAGTCGATGTGCTGGGTAAGTACGTAGAACGATTGATCCAGCACGGCGTGGGCACCGCACACAACCCATCTGTGACTAATTCCAGTGCACCCTCGGTCAGTGCGACACGCATCACTCCAGAATTTTAGGACAAGAACGGCTATGACTCACTCAATGTTATCTGCAATGGATGTAGCCATTGAAGCTTACCGTCGCGGCAAAATGATCATCGTTGTCGATGACGAGGACCGGGAGAACGAAGGTGATCTGGTACTGGCCGCTGATTTTGTCACACCAGAGGCGATCAACTTCATGGTGACGCACGCTCGGGGGCTGGTCTGTTTGGCCATGCGTGGTGAGTTGTTAGATCGGTTGCAGATACCAATGATGGTGCCCCATGCGCAGAATCGCAGTAGCTTTGGTACAGGTTTTACCTTGTCAGTTGAAGCGGTCCAGGGTGTATCGACCGGTATCTCGGCTAAAGATCGTGCACAGACCATTCGCACGTTGATTGACCCGAACACAACACCTAACGACATTGCAATACCGGGTCATATTTTCCCGCTACGTGCTCGCGATGGCGGAGTTCTGGAACGTCGCGGCCAGACTGAGGCCAGTGTTGACCTATCGACATTGGCAGGCCTGACACCGGCAGGCATAGTCTGCGGAGTTATGCGTAATGATGGCACGATGATGCCACTGTCCGAACTGACTCAGTTCGCCAAAGCACATGGCTTGCACATCATCTCAGTGGAACAGCTAGCTCAGTACCGGCTTGATAACGAACAGGGCAACAATGTCACAGCGATGAACTTAAGCATCAGCAATGACAAACACAACAACAACAACAACAACAACAACAACAACAACAACAACAACAACAACAACAACAACAACAACAATACTCGCGATCTCAAATTCAAACAGACACTCAAGCAAGATCAAGATCAAGATCAAGAGCAAGATCAAGAGCAAGAGCAAGAGCAAGAGCAAGAGCAAGAGCAAGAGCACAAATGCTCTCCCAATATTCAGCTATTGATAACCGAGATCGGTCGTAGCAAGTTACCAACAGCCTATGGTGACTTTGATCTCGTGGTGTTTCGTGACCAGCAGGGACTGGAACACAGCGCGTTGATCAAAGGCGCTAGATTTCAACACAATGCCATCTATCGCCCATCCGGCATGAACGGCCATAGCAACACGCACTCACCGCTGGTGCGTCTGCACTCCGAATGCCTGACGGGCGATGCCTTTGGCTCACAGCGCTGCGACTGTGGCCAGCAGTTGCACAGTGCTATGCGTAAGATCAACGATGCCGGTGAAGGTGCCATCATGTACCTACGCCAGGAAGGTCGCGGCATCGGTCTTGGCAACAAGATTCGCGCCTATGCTCTGCAGGATAAGGGCCTGGATACGGTCGATGCCAATCAAGAACTGGGATTTCCAGCCGATGCTCGCACTTACGACGTTGCAGCGGCCATGCTCAGTGCACTGGGTATAACGCGGGTAACACTATTGAGTAATAACCCAGCTAAACAGGCAGCGCTAGAGTCTTTTAACATCACTGTGAGCAAGCGGCTGCCACTGGTTGTCGGTGCGCATCAACACAATGAAGCCTATTTGAAAACCAAGGCTGAAAAAATGGGACACAACTACTCACCGGATGAAGCGTAAATCTTTTTTGATGGTTAAGAATTGAGACTATTTCACCAGTCGCGGGCCGGTTGATGCAGGCTCACGGCCAAGGCCGTAGAATTCGTCATTGGGCAGCATGTCAGTCAGTCCGGCCATACGGTTTGATAGCGCAAAAAAAGCAGCTATTGCCCCAATGTCCCAGATGTCTTCAGTGCTGAAACCATGTTCCCTGAGTTCGTCCAGATCATCATCGGCGACCTCTGAAGCTTGATCGGCAACAAGGCAGGCAAAATCAAGCATGGCCTGCTGGCGTTCACTGATATCAGCGCGTGTGTAATCGGTTGCCAGCTGCTCAGCCAATCGGGGATTTTTTTCGCGGATTCGTACAATGGCCCCATGGGCAATCACGCAGTACAGACAATTGTTCATAGCAGAGGTCACCACCACAATCATCTCGCGCTCACCCTTGCTCAGGCCGCTCTGTTTTTCCATTAAGGCATCGTGATAAGCAAAGAACGCACGGAATTCATCCGGCCGATGCGCCAGCACTCTGAACACGTTCGGCACAAAACCGGACTTGTCGCTTACCGCACTTATACGCTGACGAATATCATCCGGCAGATCATCGATTGATGGAACGGGAAAACGGGAATGCGGATCGCTCATGGTTTCTCTGATACGTCTTTGCTAACTTGTCCGTAGCTCTTGAACTTGTTCAGTACAAGTGCCATTTCATCATTGGGTAGGATCACCATGTCACCTGCCAGTTTGGCGTAGTAATACTGTTTGGCCAGTGTTTCCAACTCTACTGCTGCCCACATGGCGTTATCAAGGTCCTTGCCACACGCTATCATACCGTGATTGGCTAACAGGCAGGCTGAACGATCTTTCATAGCGCGCAGAATGCTAGCCGAGAGTTCAGCGGTGCCGAAGGTGGCATAGTCAGCACACTCAACCGTATGACCACCGAAAGCGGCGATCATATAATGACAGGCCGGAATAGTGTCACGGGCGATCGACACGATAGTGGCAAACATTGAATGTGTATGGATTATCGCATTCTGTTCGGGTTTGGCGCGCAGTATAGATTTATGAAAGTCCCACTCAGACGATGGTTTGCACGGCCCGTCCCATTCGCCACCTACGTCATCAAGAGACATACGAGCTATATCCGCAGGATTCAGCTGCTCGTACGGAATGCCGCTGGGCGTAATGAGCATAGCTCCATCGTAGCGAGCGCTGATGTTGCCTGACGTACCCTGATTCAATCCTGTTGAATTCATCAGCAGACACAACTCAATGATCTTCTTACGAACGTCTTGTTCGGTCATGGCAATTTTTCCTTTGATTAACTAGAAATGGGGTGATCCAATAGCGCTCGGGCAGTGTCGCTGTCAACGACAAGATCGGTTATCAGACCTTGTGACAGCACCGCTTGCAAAGCCTCGACTTTGTTAATACCACCGGAGAGCATAAAGCGACGCGGTATACGAATGAAAACATCTCCAGGGATACCGATAATGCGCTCGTTAATAGAATGTTTGACAATGTCAGCAGTGGCGTTAATGTAGTATCCGAGAAAATTACCAATGGCACCCTTTTTACGAACGCTGGCAAATTCTTTATCGCTAACGAGGCCAACTTGTCGAATGGTTGCACTGTCTAGTCCTCCGATACTGACGATAGCAATATCAGCTTGCAACGCTTTGCGATGTATTCCCTTGAACAATGGCTGCTCTACCAGCAAACGGCGAGTAGCAGCAGAATCACAGACAATCGGTGCCGGCAGGTACAAACATTCAGCATCCAGCCGTGACGCGAATTCTGTTGTGGCTTCAAAGCGCGTCACTGACGATCGACGCGTTAGAGATCCGAGCAGTGACACCACAGACACATCTTGGCACGGCAACGGATCAAACTGATCAACCAACTCCTTAAGAGTGACGCCCCAACCCAGACCGATCACACTCGAATCGCGAATGTGTTGGCGGATTACCGGACCCGCGGCCGCACCGATCTGATGAGCCAGTTCATGTTCGTCACTGGCATGACACAAAACCACCTCGGCAGAGATCAACCCATAGTGTTCAACCAGTTTCTCCGCTAACTCAACGTTTTCCAACAACGGACTATTAATTCGAATACTGACAACACCCCGTTCGCGCGCCTCTGCCAACAGCTTTATAACCCGCGCTCGGCCTATACCCAACAGACCCGCAACATCTTGCTGCGTCATGCCCAATTCGTAGTAACACCGCGCTACTTTTACAGCCAGCTGCTCCGGCCAGTGATCCGACGATTTTGATGCTCTTAAAGGAGTTTGCATACAGTGCGTGGTGAAGCGCTAGATGGTGGCGGTGACTGGATCTAAGGTGGATCCGACTGGTGACACGATTCTACGGATGACCGCCGTTTTCATACAAATGTTTACCGACAATAACAATTGTCTTGTCATCTGGCAAACACTATGGCAGGCTTTATCCTAGGTTTAGTTCGAACCGTTACCTACAACAGCCGTGACTCAACGGGTTTGTTATCGGCTGTAGGTGATTTTCTACGATCTACATAGCTAACACGATGATCGAACGCAGATGGAAAACAAGCACACGTCATGAGTCACTATGAATACCCCCATGACGAGCACATGACGAACACATGACGCACTCATGAATCAACGCACAGAGACTGGCTGGAAACCAAAACCTCAGCACCCATCACGCGATGCCGCAGTCTTGCGTGCACCAAAATTCATGTTGTCAGATCATGCGCTACCTTGGCTAACGCCGCTGCTGGCCATGTTGCTGGTATTCGCGCTGTATCCGTTTTTCTACAATATCTGGCTCAGCATGCACGAGTTTGTCCCCAGAAAACGTGCGTTGGAATGGGTTGGTGGGGATAACTGGGTGAAGCTGTTTGCCGACACACGGATGTGGGGCGCATTGGGCGTTACGCTGTTGTACACCGCTTTCTGCCTGATCGTGCAACTGGTACTGGGTATGGGTATCGCACTGCTGCTCGACTCAGACGACCCTGGATTCGGATTCTTACGCGGTGTATTGACGCTAACGCTGGTCATTCCGCCTGCTATCACGGGCATGATGTTCCTGCTGCTGGAAGATGCGCAATTCGGTGTATTTACCTACGCGCTGCAACAACTGGGGATACTGGGTACCTCACCTATTCTGGGTAATTCATCGACCGCATTGCTGGGTGTCATGATCGCTGATATCTGGCAATGGACACCGTTCATGGTGTTGATTTTTTTAGCAGGTCTGAGGGCCATGCCTACCGAACCGTTTGAATCCGCGTTGATTGATGGCGCGTCGAGCTGGCAAATATTTCGCAGGCTGACACTGCCCATGCTGGGTAAGGTAATTGCCATTGCTGTGTTGATTCGCGGTATTGATCTATTTCGAACCTTTGACTACGTGTACGTCATGACCTCGGGTGGTCCGGGCACGGCAACTTATACGTTAAGCCTGTATGCCTGGCAACAGACATTCAGCTTTATAAAATGGGGCTACGGCGCAACCATCAGTCTGTTCTCCCTGCTAGTCATTCTGATTGTGGCCAACGTGTTTGTTGCGTTAACCAAACTGCGTTGGTAGACGAACATGAATTGCGCAACTGAAATTCAAGGTACGGTATCTCAGCCATGATGTCATTGAGCCCGACACAACGAATCATCAGAGCCCTGGCCGCCTGGCTGGTGGTGGCCATCTTTGCGTTCCCGATTTACTACTGGTTCACCATCGCATTTCGGGTGGAGAAAGAGATTTTCGAACTACCTCCACTGATCTTTGACTGGACATTCAGCGGAAAATCGTTTGAGGAGGTGTTTGGTATATCGTTCGGCTACGACAACGGTGCTCAGCAACTGGCAGGCGGCGGTAACTTCTATATGATGCCGCGTCTGTGGGACAGTATCGTGGTAGCGGTGTGTTCCACAATCCTGGCTATCTCTATCGCAACGCTAGCCTCCTATGCGTTGTCACGTATGCGCTTTGCTGGTCAACATCATTTTGTTTTCTGGATTCTATCCACTCGCATGATGCCACCCGTGGCTGTCGCTATCCCGATGTTTTTTATCTATAAGCAGTTCGGCCTGCTCGATACCTATACCGGCATTATTCTGGTGCATGCATTGATGAACCTACCACTGGCCGTGCTGCTATTAAAGAGTTTCTTTGACGACATTCCTATGGAGATTGACGAAGCTGCGCTGATTGACGGTGCATCACGCTGGCTTATCTTCAGAAAGATTGTGGCACCAATGGCCATTGGCGGCATAGCTGCAACGGCCGTGTTGTGCTTTATCTTTAGCTGGACTGAATTTTTGTTCGTGCTGACCTTAACCCAAACCGGGCTTAAAACGGTGCCGGTCGTGGCGTCAACCTTCGTGACATCCACAGGTACCGCTTGGGGCAATATGGCGGCACTGGGCGTTGGCGCAATGGTGCCTGCATTTATTTTTATATTGATGGTTCAGAAGAATCTGGTTCGAGGTTTGACACTGGGATCGCTCAAACAATAGTCAACTAACAGCCCGACACACTCGGGCATTAGTCCGGTATTGGTAATGCGATAACAACGTGTCTCACCAAAGAAAACGGCCCACTGCACGACAGGGCCGAGCAAGTAGTTGGAATGTATGTTCCCGCTGGAGGGATTTGTTCACAACCGAGGAGATCAACAAGCATCATGAGATTCAATCACAACAATCGTAAACGCTATATTGCGTCTATCACCGATCAGTTTGTCAAAGGCAAGATAGACCGACGCACCTTTATGCGAACAGCTGCCAAGCTGGGTCTGGGCGTCGGCGCTTTGGGGGCCGCTAGCATGCTGCCACCGGGTGGTCGTGGCGGATTCATCTCAGAGGCACGTGCGCAGGATATCGTGCAGGACCCGGACATGATGGCCTGGCTAAAAGAGGCAGCGAAACCATTCGCCGGTCAGACCGTGCGGCTTGCCACCGAATCCACGCCGCCATCCAATGCCATCAACTCAGCACTCAAACCTTTTTTTGAAGAAGCAACGGGTATCAAGGTGGAGATCGAAGTACTGCCATTGGAACAGGTCCTACAAAAACTAACCCTGGATGTGGCCTCCGGTCTGGGCACCTATGATTTGTACTATATCGATCAAAGCTGGATGGCAAGCTTTGCCGGGGATGTCATCGACCCACGTGAAAAATACGAGTCCAGCAGCGACCTTGCCATGCCTAACTACAATATGGATGACTTTCTGCCAGCACTGGTCGATGGTATTTCCATGTATGACGGCATTATGGTCGGCGTACCCTATGATATTCCTATCTTCATTACCATGTACCGCAAAGACATCTATGAAGAGCTTGGGCTGAGCGTTCCTACCACTATGGAACAATACCTGGCGAACGCCCAGGCTATTCAAGCAGCCAAAGGACCCGACATATACGGTACCACCGGACAAATGAAATCAGGTCACTACTCGCTCGAATGTGACTGGACTTGCTGGCTATGGGCACACGGGGGCTCCATCTTCGGACCCGATGGCAAGTTCACCGGTAATGATGAAGCCGGCCTGGCCGCAATGGATTACTGGAATAAACTCAAGGAAAATATGCCCGAAGGTGTCACGACTTGGACGTGGGATGGGCAGGGCCAATCAGTGCTGCAAGGTATCGCTGGTCAAGCATTAAGTTGGGGCGAGTTTTTTCCTTGGTGGGATGACCCGGAAGCCTCCAAAGTGTCTGGCTTGATGGAAGCAGCAGTACCACCCGCACCTACCACGGCCCTGCGCACTGAGACCGGCTTTGGTGAAATACCCGGTGTCGGCCATCAGGGCGGATCTTCACTGGCTGTGTCTAAGTATTCTAAGAATCAAGATGCAGCGTGGCTGTTCGCGCAATGGGCAACGTCCATGGATACGCAGGTCTATATCACCACACTGGGTGGTGGTACGGGTCCCACGCGCGAAAGTGTTTACGATGATGAACGCGTTAAGGCGAACAATCGTGTCGGTGCAGGCACGACACGGCATCTTGATGTGGTGCGCGAGACTATCGCCAGCCACATGGGTTCTGAGCCGGATTTGCCTGAATGGGCTGAGTTGTCCAACGATACGATTCCCGTTGAGCTGGGTCGCTACTTTGCCGGTGACTATGATTCACCGAAAGAGGTCATGGACGCCATTGCCAAGAAAGTGGATGACATTGTTAGCGGTTGATTGTTGTTAACTATCCCGGCTATTCATGCGTTCTATGACACGTGAATAGCCGGGATTACCAAACACAATGACCCCGTCCAGTGCCGAACGAGCGTTTTATAAGCAGGACGGGTTCATGATTGTACCCAGTGGGAATAACGAGTCAGGAAAATACAGTTCGGAGTCTATGAATCATGAGTAAACCTCTGATTGCCATCACAGGTGCCAGCTCCGGCATTGGTGAGGCCACCGCCAAAGCGTTCTCAGCTGCAGGCCATCCGCTGTTATTGATGGCAAGACGACTAGAGCGTATGCAAGCGTTGAACCTGCCCAACACGTTATGCAAACAGGTTGATGTGCGCGACCGTGCATCGATCGCTGAAGCTGTTGATGCAGCGCAGGAGATGTACGGGCCCGTGGATTGCCTGTTCAACAACGCAGGCATTGCTCGGCTAGGCGACATTGGAAAGCAGCCCCCTGAAGAGTGGGACGAAACCATAGATATTAATATCAAGGGAGTCATGAACGCACTGCATCCTGTGTTCAACGGCATGAAGGAGCGACGCGGTGGCACCATCGTCAATATGAGTTCGATAGCCGGTCGTAAGCTCTACCCGGACCATACAGTCTACTGTGGCAGCAAGTTCTTCGTGCATGCCATCAGTGAAAGTCTGCGCGGCTACCTGGCGCCTTATGATGTCCGCGTTATTGTTATATCACCTGGCATCATTGAGACCGAAGTGCTTGATCACGTGAACGATCCGGACACGCTGAAAGCTTACAAGGACAATAAGCAACGCATTGGTGGCGGCATCGCAGCTTCGCACGTTGCAGACATGATTGTGTTTGCCTACCAGATGCCGCAAAACGTGCTGATACAGGAAATGGTTGTCACTCCCACACGTCAGGAGTATTGAGCCTTGTCGCAACCACTGGTTATCGGTCTTGACAGCTCAACACAGAGCACCAAGGCCATTGCCTGGACCCGTCATGGTGAAGCCTTGGCCGAAGGTCGCGACGATATACCGATGCAAAATCCGCGTCTGGACTGTTTCGAACAAGACCCGGCTGACTGGTGGCGATCATCGGTCAATGCACTGCGCGACTGCGTTGCGCAGGTCGATGCTGCCAGTATTGAAGGGCTGGCGATCTCCAACCAACGCGAAACGCTGGGCTTTCTAGGCGCTGATGATACACCCACCTACCCGGCCATTGTCTGGCTCGATGAGCGTAGCCGTGAGCAGGTCAAACAGTTTCCAGCCTCGTTCGGCCTTGAGCGTATTCATAAAATCACTGGCCGAATGCCAGACCTGACACCCTGTCTGTATCGCTTCGCCTGGATGCGAGAGCACGAACCCGAGGCCTGGAAAAATACTCGCTACTTTGTTGATGTGCAATCGTATTTGGTTAAACACCTGTGCGGTGGTCACTACCGCAACGGCTGGATCAGTGCCGACCCCATGGGCATATTCGACATGGTTGAAAAGCGCTGGTCACAACCCTTACTCGATGCACTGGGTCTGCACGCTGATCAGCTTCCTGTTGTGCACCCACCAGGCACCCAGCTTGGTGCCATAACCGCAGAAGTCGCTAAGCTTACGGGCCTACCGGCAGGCGTTCCTGTGTTCGCCGCTGGTGGTGATGGTCAGTGCGCAGGCCTTGGAGTGAACTGCACGGTACCTGATCGCGCGTACATTAATCTGGGTACTGCGGTTGTATCGGGTATCTGGTCTCCGGAGTATCAGTACAACACCTCATGGAGAACCGAGCTGGCCGCCCAGGGCGAGGGCTACATCTATGAAAACTGTTTGCGCTCAGGTGCATTTCTAATCAACTGGTTCGTGGATCAGTTCGTTGCCAAAGGCCGCGCGGATGCGTCTGTATTTGAATCACTTGAAACAGCGGCGTTGAAGATCCCCCCTGGTTCTGATGGGCTACTGATACAGCCTTATTTTTCAGGCGTTATGGACCCACACTGGGATGTTTCGGCACGCGGGGTCATGCTTGGCTTAAGTGGCAGCCACAGCGAGGCGCATATTTACCGAGCATTGGTGGAATCGATCACACTGGATCAGGTGATGCGCACCGAGGATATGGAAAAGGCCGCCAAGCAGCCTATTAGTCACGTGATTGCTATAGGTGGCGGAGCCAACAGTGTGTTATGGCGTCAGATGCTGGCCGATGCCTTGGGCAAACCGGTACACGTTAGTACAACCATTGAAGCATCGGCGCTGGGTGCCGGCATGATCGCCGCTGCTGGTGCTGGCTGGTTCAGCAGCATAACCGAAGCTGCCAATGCCATGGCTAGCAAAACCACGATCGTGACACCAGACCCTGTTCAACACACGATCTATCAAGAGCTACTTACTATTTATCGCAAGCTGTACCATGCCACCGCGGCTCTGAATCACGACATGGTGGCATTTGCAGCGAAACAGCAACTTACTGAGGCACGAACGAATCCATGACAGACTATAGCGGTGTGCTGCGCGAGCTGGTGGATGGCACTTGGCGCGAACCGAACACCGGTAGGCGCTATGACATCGGCATTAACGACATCACGATTCGCGATTCTCTTGAAGGTGCTGAGGCGCAACTGGTGGCAGCACAGCACAAGGGCCAGAAACTGACGGTTGTGTCTGACCCGTATACACATTCTGCCGTGGGTGAGCGGGTATACAAGGCACTCAAGGCTGATGGGTTTGCGGTTGATGAATACATCTGGAAAACACCCTCGTGCTCTGACGAGGGCGTAGCCCACATACGCGATGCGACCCGTCATTGCGAGGCACGTATTGCCGTGGGTTCAGGCACGGTCACAGACACAGTCAAATATGCAAGCTTTCTGGACAAGCGCCCCTACTCAGTGTTTGCCACATCACCCATGAACGCTTATACCACCGCTACAGCGTCGGTATCTTCAGGTGGTTTCAAACGTTCTATCACCTGTACCGGTGCCAAGGGCGTTTTTTTTGACCTATCGGTCTTGTCTGCGTGTCCACCGCGACTGATTTCTGCAGCCTTCGCTGATGTCATTTGCCGCACGACTGCACAGGTGGATTGGTTAATGGGACATATATTGTTCGATACACCGTATATGCAAACACCTTATACACTGCTGGCGTACGACGAGGCGGACATGATCAGTAACGCCAAGCGCATGCTATCAGGGGATCTTGACGCATTGGGTATGTTAACGCGCATATCGGCGATCATGGGACTGGGCACGCGTTTTTCCTCGACCACACACAGCGGCAGCATGGCAGAGCATATGATCTCGCATTACATAGACATGTTTGCCGATGACAAACACCCACGAACCTCACACGGTGAACAGGTCGGTGTCAGTACGATCACCATGTCACAACTGCATAATCAAGTATTAACTCTAGACGCGCCACCGCACTTCAAAGCAACCCGTATTCCCGTCGATTGGATAAACAACAACTTTACAGAACAGATGGCCAACAACATGCTGGAACAGACTCGCACCAAAGCACTTAATAATGAGCAGGCAAAGGCACTGAACAGACGACTGGAGACAGAATGGGACACGATTCGTCACCGATTAATGGACTGCATGCTCCCCTACGAGGAACTGCACACAGCGATGGCCGCCGCCGGTTGCCAACTGACGGCAACAGATCTAAATTTGGACACTGACTTTTATCGCGAAGCTGTACAGGGAGCCCGATTTATTCGTAATCGGTTTAGCATGCTTGATGTCGTTGATGACAGCACGGGTCTTGACAGTTTTATCGCAACCATGCCTGTATAGGTATCACTAGCACAACGAACAGCGGAACCTTATGTCGGCCGTCGAATACAAATTAATCGCCAAGCAATACGGTAACGTTCGTATCATGGAGGATGTATCGTTCTCCATAGAAGAAGGCACCTTTGTTGTGTTACTTGGACCATCGGGTTGCGGCAAAACCACCCTATTGCGCATGACAGCTGGGCTGGAAAAAGTCAGTAGCGGTGATATTTTTTTTGCTGGCACGCGCATCAACGATGTGCACCCACGTGATCGTGGTATCGCAATGGTGTTCCAGAGCTATGCGCTATATCCACAGATGAGTGTGTATGACAACATCGCGTTCAGTCTGCAGGTACGCAAAGAACCCAAGAGTGTCATTGACGAGCGTGTTAAGGAGGCAGCTGATATTCTCGATCTCAGCGCTTACCTGGATCGTTACCCGAAAGCATTATCCGGTGGTCAGCGTCAGCGTGTCGCAATGGGTCGAGCGCTAGTGCGCCACCCCAAGGTATTCCTGTTTGACGAACCGCTCTCGAACCTGGATGCCAAGCTACGCGCGCAGATGCGTTATGAAATTCGGCGTATCCATGACACCCTTAACACCACAACCATCTATGTAACACATGATCAGATCGAAGCGATG
>CALKXZ010000429.1 GCA_938003775.1 uncultured Granulosicoccus sp.
GACGTGCTATCACAGGTTCTAACAAGCGCCCATTGAAATCCTTGGCAGACATGATCAAGGGTAAGCAGGGTCGCTTCCGCCAGAACCTGCTCGGTAAGCGTGTGGATTATTCCGGCCGTTCAGTCATCGTGGTCGGTCCTACCTTGCGCCTGCATCAGTGTGGTTTGCCTAAGAAAATGGCGCTGGAGTTATTCAAGCCTTTTATCTTCTCCAAGCTTCAAATGCGTGGAATGGCTACAACCATCAAAGCGGCCAAGAAAATGGTCGAGCGAGAAGGGGCTGAGGTCTGGGATATTCTTGAAGAGGTTATTCGCGAACATCCGGTTATGCTTAACCGTGCCCCAACCTTGCACCGTCTTGGTATTCAAGCATTTGAGCCGGTTCTGATCGAAGGTAAAGCTATTCAGTTGCATCCGCTTGTTTGTGCGGCATTCAATGCTGACTTTGACGGCGACCAGATGGCCGTGCATGTGCCGCTATCCATCGAAGCACAGCTAGAAGCCCGTGCGCTGATGATGTCAACCAACAACGTACTGTCACCGGCTAACGGCGAACCAATCATCGTTCCTTCTCAGGATATCGTACTGGGCTTGTATTACATGACTCGTACGCGGGTCAATGCAACCGGTGAAGGCATGGTGTTCCGGGATATTGCCGAATGTCATCGTGCCTATGAAAGCAAAATCGCTGATTTGCATGCAATGGTCACCGTGCGCATCATGGACTCTGTGCAGAATGAGGCGGGTCGCTGGGTGCAGGTACCACGCCGTGTAGAAACTACTGTCGGTCGCGCCATCGTGTCAGAAATTCTTCCACCCGGACTCGAATTTGCCAACGTCGATCTAAACCTGACAAAGAAGAATATCTCTAAGCTGATTAATCTGTGCTATCGCCGTTTAGGATTGAAAGAGTCGGTTATTTTTGCTGACCAGTTGATGTACCTAGGCTTTCGTTATGCAACCCTTGCCGGTGTGTCTATCGGTATTGAAGACATGATGGTGCCTGAGGACAAGAAGACGCTCATATCATCGGCCGAGGCAGAGGTTCGCGAAATACAGAACCAATATTCGGATGGTCTGGTCACCAACGGTGAGCGCTACAACAAGGTGGTTGATATCTGGTCTTCGGCCAATGACCAAGTGGCCAAGTCCATGATGGCCAGTTTGGGAACCGAAGATGTCGTCAATAAAAAAGGCGAAACGGTTCAGCAAGAATCATTCAACTCTATCTTTATGATGGCAGACTCGGGTGCTCGTGGTTCCGCTGCGCAGATTCGTCAGTTGGCCGGCATGCGTGGACTGATGGCTAAGCCGGATGGTTCGATCATCGAAACGCCTATTATTGCGAACTTCCGTGAAGGTCTCAATGTAAACCAGTACTTCATCTCGACTCACGGTGCTCGTAAAGGTCTGGCAGATACTGCCTTGAAAACGGCTAACTCTGGTTATCTGACACGTCGTCTGGTGGATGTCGCACAAGACATGGTCGTCGTCAATCCAGATTGTGGCACCAACAACGGCCTGACCATGAAACCGATCATTGAAGGCGGGGATGTGGTTGAGCCATTGCGTGAGCGTGTACTGGGACGTGTGGTTGCCGCGCCAATTCTGAAGCCGGGCGACGATAGTACCGTTCTGCTAGAGGCAGGCACCTTGCTTGATGAGCATCTGGTAGACATGCTTGAAGAGGCCGGTGTTGATGAAATTCTCGTGCGTTCTGCTATCACTTGTGAAGCAGACTACGGTGTCTGTGCCAAATGTTACGGTCGTGACCTGGCGCGTGGTCATCTGATCAACATTGGTGAGGCTGTCGGTGTTATGGCGGCTCAGTCAATTGGTGAGCCGGGTACACAGCTAACCATGCGTACGTTCCACATTGGTGGCGCCGCAAGTCGTTCTGCAGCTGCGAGCAGTGTCGAGTCGAAGTCGAAAGGCTCCGTTCGATTGCACAACATGAAGGAAATCACAAACCGTGAAGGTAAGCTGATGGCCGTGTCGCGATCATCCGAATTGTCGGTGGTTGATGATTCTGGTCGTGAGCGTGAGCGTTATAAGATTCCTTACGGCGCGGTTATTCAGGCGAAAGAAGGTGAGGCCATCAATGCCGGTGCCATTCTGGCAACCTGGGATCCGCATACTCACCCGGTTATCACTGAAGTGGCGGGTATCGCTAAGTTCTCTGATTTTGTCGAAGGCGTTACGGTCAAAGCAGAGACTGATGAAATCACTGGCTTAACCGACATCGTGATTACTGACCATAAGCAGCGTGGTGGCACCAATAAAGATCTACGTCCGTTGGTGAAACTGGTTGATAAGGACGGTAACAGCTTGAACTACGCAGGTACTGAAATTCCGGCTAATTACTTCTTGCCGCCAGGTGCCATCATTAACCTGCAAGACGGTGACGAAGTGCAGGTGGGTGATGTTGTTGCCCGTATCCCGCAAGCCTCGTCCAAGACGCGCGATATCACCGGTGGTCTGCCGCGTGTTGCCGATCTGTTCGAAGCGCGAAAACCGAAAGAGCCTGCTATCTTGGCTGAAACCAGTGGCACAGTCTCGTTTGGTAAGGAGACCAAAGGCAAGCAACGTCTGGTCATCACCGGCCCGAACCAGGAACACTACGAAGAGCTGATACCTAAGTGGCGCCACATCAATGTATTTGAAGGTGAAACGGTAGAGCGCGGTGAAGTGATTGCCGATGGTGAACCTAATCCACAGGATATTCTGCGGTTACGTGGTGTGGAAACCCTGGCCGCGTATCTGGTACAGGAGATCCAGGACGTTTATCGTCTGCAAGGTGTCAAGATCAACGATAAGCACATAGAAGTCATCATTCGTCAGATGCTTCGCAAAGTCGATATCACGGTTGCCGGTGATACCCGATTGTTGCGCGGCGAGCAGGTGGACTATTTGCGCGTGAAAGGGATCAATGAGGATTTACTGGCAGAGAACCCGAACGCAACACCTGCAGAGTTCGAGAATCTGCTGTTAGGTATCACTAAAGCATCGTTGGTGACCGAATCATTTATCTCGGCGGCCTCTTTCCAAGAGACTACACGGGTTCTGACAGATGCCGCAGTACGTGGTGCTCGTGATGATCTGCGTGGTCTGAAAGAGAACGTCATTGTTGGTCGTTTGGTGCCTGCAGGTACCGGTCTTGCCTTTCATAATGAACGTCGCAAGAGCCGTGCGAAGCTGGATATTGATCAGGCGTTTGATCAGGTTATCGAACAGGAATCTGCACTATCAGCAGGTGCATTGCCTGAAGATGCAGCGATGCCCAGCCTACTAGACAGCCTTAGTCCTGATGGCTCAGAAGGTAGTGTCACCACCGACGGCTGATCGGTCTTTGTGGGTGGGGTGAATCTGACCTGACCCTGATTGACAGTTCGAGTGATAGGAAAAGCCCTCAACGGTAGTTGGGGGCTTTTTTGGTTTAGGCCCTGGCTCTGACGATGTTGGGCACACAATGTTTGTTATCGAATAGAGGGTACGACCCACCTGGCATGTAACAGTGTCGTCAGTAGATTGTCTTGGACATCGGTGATGCAGGGCACATGGCTTGCTCAAACCTACTTGATCACGGTAGGAGCCGAGATGAGTAATTCAATTGACACTAATACACTACTGGTACAACTCAGAGCTATGGCTCAAGATGCGGGAATTCCTGCGTCAGAGGCACAGCCGACAGCGGCATCTGAAGATGCCGTCGATTTTTCTCGTGTGCTCGAAGCCACACTGGATCAAGTCAGTGCGCGTTCCTCCGAAGCGAGCAAGCTTCGTCAATCCTATGAATCGGGTAACCCCAATGTTGAGTTGGCAGACGTCATGATCGCCGCTCAAAAAGCCCGTATCTCCTTTGAAGCGCTATCGCAGGTGCGTAACAAGATGGTCGCTGCCTACAAGGAAGTCATGAGTATGCCCCTGTGACATATCACTCCCTGACAATACTGATGAACCTGATATTCAATGAGTGAGGCCAGCGCTATTGATAATCCGGCTGGTGCCGGCTCTGTGGTCGCCACTGTTGCTCGTACGCTAGCAGCACCTCAGTTGGGCGCCTTGCTGGTGGTGGCAACGGCGTTGACGCTCGGGATCGGATTGATCGTGTGGAGCATGCAACCGGAGTATGTTCCCATTTCCGAGCAGGGCAGTCGTGAAGATGCTTTGCAGATTATCGAGATGCTGGAAAATTCTAATGTTGAGTACAAGCTTGATTCATCAACAGGCTTAGTATTGGTGTCCAAAGACCAGGTAGCACAGGTTCAGATGAGCCTGGCCGCCACCGGCCTGTACTCTGGTAATAAGGCTGTGGGTTTAGAGTTGCTGCAGCAGGAACCGTCACTGGGAACCAGCCACTTTACTGAATCTGCACGCTACCAGCATGCGCTGGAAACAGAATTAAGCCGAACGATCAGTTCAATGAGAAATGTTGAATCAGCTCGTGTGCATCTTGCCATACCGAAGCAATCTGTGTTCATACGTGATCGCGAACAAGCTTCTGCCTCTATCATGATTAAGCCTAAGCCAGGGCGCAGTATTGAAGAGGAACAGGTTAATGCCTTTATTAATCTGGTGGCCTCCAGTATCCCCTACCTTGAAAGTGGGCAGGTTACGGTTGTAGATCAATGGGGGCGCTTGTTGTCCACCGGTGACGATTCGACCAGTGGTGCAACACGGGATCAATATCAGTATGCGAGAAAATTAGAGAAGCTGTATTCAGAGCGGATCGAATCGTTATTGACACCGATTGTCGGGCCAGGGCGTGTACGCGCCATTGTCACCGCCGATATGGATTTTTCAATCAACGAGCAAACTCAGGAAACGTATGAGCCTGATGCTGCGCAGTTACGCAGTGAACAACTGGAAACGCAAATAAGTACCGGTGGTGCGGCCATTGGTGTGCCTGGCGCTCTGACAAACCAACCACCGGGTAACGGCACGACTGACCCGGAGTTGGCAGCAGCGCAAGAGTCCGTTAACAGCGGGAATGAAAGTAGCTCTTCTGTTCGTAACTATGAACTGGATAAAACGATAACGCATGTTAGGCGTGTACCGGGCAACATTCGCAGGCTGTCAGCAGCGGTCATAATCGATGATCGTGTAGAGCTCGATGCGGAAGGTGAACCTATACGTACGCCACTGACAGAACAGGAACTGGCGGAGTACACGCAGTTAGCACAGGAAGCGGTTGGTTTTAGTGAAGCGCGCGGTGATAGTGTTGTTGTATTCAATCGTGCCTTTCAACCATTAGAACAAATCATTCCGATTGAACCGTTACCTATCTGGCAGCAAAGCTGGTTGTGGAATATGGTCCGACAGGTTTTGATCGGAGTGGCGGTCGTGTTGTTAGTGGTGATGGTTTTGCGTCCTGCCGTTACGCGACTAATGCCGGCACCGGCTGCGCAATTGACGGATGAGTCAGACGAGAATGAGGATGAAGAAACTGAAACAGATGAAGAAGGTAATCCAATAGCATCTGGTTCAGATGAATCTCAACTGGACGAAGGTAGCGGCGTTATGTCGTTAGACGCACCACCTGTGATCTATGGGGATATCCTAAACCTTGCCAGAGCTTTGGCGACCGATGATCCTAAGCGAGTAGCTAAGGTTGTTAAAGACTGGGTGACAGAAGAATAATGGCCAAAGCAGTTGCAACAGTAGATGCTGAGGATGGTGAACAACCGGTAGTTGAAATGGAGCCGATGAGTGGTTCCTGTCAGGCAGCTATTCTATTAATGGCATTAGGTGAGGAGGAGGCTGCCGGTATATTGAAGCATATGAAGCCTGATGAGGTTCAATTGCTGGGTGAGGCAATGAACAACATCAATGGCGTCTCCCAGCAGCAGATCAGTTTTACACTGGATCAGTTTATGAGCCGTGTAAAAAACGAATCCTCATTGGGATTAGAGTCGGCGAGCTATTTCAAGTCTACATTGACACGCGCATTGGGAAAAGATAAAGCGGCCAGTGTCTTGTCACGCATGGAATTTGTGGAAGAAGAGCATGGTATGTCCGCATTGAAGTGGATGGATCCGCGTGTTGTGGCAAAAATTATCATGAATGAACATCCACAGATCATTGCCACAGTGCTGAGTCAGTTAACCCGTGAACAAGCCGGTGCTGTATTGGATCTGTTACCTGAAGATCTACGTTCAGATCTGGTCATGCGTATTGTCAAGCTGGATAAGCTACACCCGACTGCGCTGGCAGACCTTAATGAGATTATTCACGAGTTATTTGAAAACGATGCAACGATAGAAGTCTCCGGTATTGGTGGGGTTCAGGCCGCTGCCGAGATTCTCAGCAGTGTATCTAAGGAGTCTGAAGAGCGCATACTCAGTGATATTGAAGAAACTGATGCAGACATCGTATTAGGTATCCGTGATGGCATGTTTATCTTTGAGAATCTGCTTGGGGTCTCTGATCGTGATATCCAGACGCTACTACGTGATTTGACGAATGAGGATCTGATCATGGCGCTCAAGGGTGCATCGGTTGAGATGCAGGAAAAGGTATTTCGCAACATGTCATCCCGAGCCGCTGAACTGCTGCGAGATGATTTGGGTGCGAAGGGTCCCGTCAAATTGTCTGAAGTGGAAACAGCCCAGCGCTCAATACTAACCAGAGCTCAGGAGCTGGGTGAAGAGGGCAAGATTTCCTTGGGTGGTAAAGGAGACGATTATGTTTAGAGTGCTATCAGATGAAGAAGCCAAAAAGGTGACTCGTTGGCGAGCACCGGAAATCTCTGGTGTTGCAGCCAATACCGCTGACTCACGGCAGGTCGTATCAGCGTTGATCTCATCGAAAGACAAATCGTCCCGTGCTTCTGGCAATACGCCCAATACAGCTGAGTCTGCCAATATTGAGCATACCTCAGCACCAGCGCTGCAAGCAGCGGTACCTGCCATCAGACAGGCATCTTCATCAACTGTGGCTAGTGAGAGTCCGGCATCAGCAGCCATGCTGCCTACCACCAACATAGCGCTACCTAATCCATCTGCTGATATGTTGCAATCTAGCTATGACGAAGGCTATGCACTGGGGCGCGATGAAGGTCAGAAGCACGGTGCTGATGAGGGTTATGCGCGGGGTTTTGCCGAAGGTAATGCCGCCCTACATCAGCAGAGTGTTGCCCAACTGAACAGTATCATTGCTCAGCTTGGGTCCGTTGCGGGTCAAACTGCGGATGCGGCACTGGAACAGGAAGTATTGGAGCTGACATTGCAAATTGCTCGTCTGGTGCTGCAGCGCGAAATTAGTTGTGAGCCTGAGGCGTTGATGCAATTGATCAGAGCAGGGTTGCAGCAACTACCCAGTAGTGGCGATACCCTGCGTACTGTACGTATGCACCCGTTGGATGCACGCCTAGTAAGAGAGTTACTCGACGAGTCCGAATTGCTTGAAATTGTTGACGATTCATCACTACAGCAGGGTGACTGCACATTGGAGTGTGGCGCAAGTCGCGTTGAGGCTGGTGTAGATAACTGGCTGTCCAGTATGGCAGACCAGTTAGGTCTGTTGCCCAACGTCGCGGATACATCGGTTGCGTGAATCAGAACGCTATGCACAAACAGCTTCGCCAACGCCGCGAGTCTTTGACGCTAGGTGAGTTACCTGTTGAGGGACGCTTGAGTACCTTACGCGGACTGACACTAGAGGCTGAAGGTTGTAAGGCTGCCATCGGTTCGATTTGTCAGATTGAGACGGTTAATGGAGGTAGCGTGGAGGCCCAGGTGGTGGGCTTCAATCGTGACCGTACCTTGCTGATGCCGGCGGGCTCTGTTGATGGTGTTCGTTCGCAGGCCAGAGTGCGTCCGGTTGCATCGCAGCTAAGTGCACCGACGGGTCAAGGATTGCTCGGACGGGTGATTGATGCCCATGGTCAACCTATGGATGGGTTGGGTGCGCTCGTCGTTGAAGGTAGAGCCGCGTTGATGGGCCAGCCACTCAACCCGCTGGATAGGGCACCGATAAACCAAGTATTTGATGTGGGAGTTCGAGCAGTCAATGGACTGTTGACCCTGGGTCGTGGGCAACGTATCGGATTGTTTGCTGGAAGTGGTGTGGGTAAGAGCGCGTTGTTGGGCATGATGACCCGGCACTCGGAAGCAGACGTTACGGTGATTGGTTTAATTGGTGAACGAGGGCGCGAGGTCAATGATTTCGTGCGCCAGACTTTAGGCCCTATAGGCATGCAGCGCGCCATAGTGGTCGCGGTACCAGCTGATCAACCACCGTTACTACGTCTGCAGGGAGCCATGCTGGCTACAGCCATCGCGGAGAGTTTTCGCGATGCAGGAAAGCAGGTATTACTATTGGTTGATTCGCTAACGCGATTTGCTCAGGCGCAACGCGAAATTGGTCTGGCGACGGGAGAACCACCAACCAGTAAGGGGTATCCGCCCTCAGCCTTCGCGCTGTTACCACAGTTGGTTGAGCGTGCCGGTAACTTGGCCAGTGGTGGCTCTATTACAGGCATATATACGGTACTGGCTGAAGGCGATGATCAAAATGATCCTATCGTGGATGCAGCTAGAGCGGTGTTAGACGGTCATATTGTACTGACGCGCAAGTTGTCTGATGCTGCCCATTACCCGGCCATTGATATCGGTGCGTCTGTGAGTCGAACTCGATCGGCTGTTAACAGCCTTGAGACCGAAGAATTGATACGCCAGTGTTTGAAACTCGCTGCCGCCTATCGTTCGCAGGAAGATATGCTCAAGGTAGGCTTGTATCAAAGAGGTACCGATCCTGTGCTTGATCAGGCCGTTGAATTCTGGCCTCGGTTACAGCAGTTTCTTCAACAAACTGTTGATGAAGGTGTGGATGTAACATCAACTCGCACGCAATTGGCTGAATTGCTGGCTGGGAGTAACGGCAGCTAACCCCGTTTCTGTACACAACTGCTGCACATTCTGAGCATACCGCCGACATCTGTATAGACATAAACTCACTCTATACAGACATACTTAATGGGTTCAAGACAACTAGCCAGGCTTGAAAATCTGTCGGAAAAGCGTGCCGATCATAGTCGCGATATTGTAGATCGCTCGCGGGCTGATTTAGTCCAACTCGACCGTCAGCATGATGAGCTGAGTGCAATTAGCCTTGAATACCAGAGAACTTCTGTTGGTGAATCCCATATAACTCCCACGTTATTGTCACACCGACGTGCATTCGTCTCTCAGCTGACTAAACGAATCTATGGGCTCGATTCGCAACGCAAGCGTCATAGTGAACTACTGGCAACCCAGGAACAAGAGTATAAGGAACGCGCTGCTCAGACTGCAGCCATTGGCGCCATGCGCGAATCCCGGCAACACGATGAATCGATTGTGGCTGCCCGAATGGAGCAACAGGCTCAGGATGAGGCCAGTAGAGTGGTATCGACGATTGTAGTTTCGGCAGATGAGGTAAATGAGCATGACTGATACACCGTCGACAACGTTGCTGGGCGGCTCAGCACTGCCCGCTGCCGGGTTGGATAAACAGTCTGTTGATGAGCCCGGCTCGTTGGTGGGACTCAAAGGTGGCCGATCACTGTTTTCCGCAGACTTGGAAAAGGCTAGCAACGCGGTACGACATCCAACCAAACATTCGGCGGTTAGTTCTGAACGTCCTACCAACACCACATCCGATGTACCAACGCTGGCACCAGAGAGCGTATCGAAAGTCACGGTGAGTGTTTCTAAGACACTGGCTGGTATTGCGCAGCACGCAGAACATGCCAAAAGTGCTCGTCATCGTGTCAGCACAGTTAGTGATACGACATCGATCACTGTTGCCCAGCTGCCGGGAACACAAGTCTACCCGCTCAATGGCGTTGAATCTGAAGACCTGAAAGCACATCCGGGGTCTGAGGTGAATAGTTCGCTCAATAGCGTCACCGACGTGGCCGATTCTATTCCGCTTATAGCAGCGCAGAGGCGTACAGGGGTGGATGATAGTTCAGCAGCCGTTGTTATCCGAAAGCAGGGCCAGCTGCAGCGTGCGTTGGGCGTAGGTGAAAGCCACGAGCCAGTCGCGTTAGTCAATGGACAACAGGCTGTTAATACACGTGCCAGCGGCGGAATGGCTCATGTCATCATGGACGGCGTTACCGACACCAATAACGACGTCATTGCTGGTGCAATGACTGGTATTGCACCGGGCTCCAATCAGAACAAGCAGCCCTCTACAGCCGTGTTACCCGCTGGCGGACAGGTCAATGCACAGCAGGCGGATGTCTCATTAGCTGCCAACCACTCGTCAGCGCTGACGGCGAGCAATGTGTCATTTCCAGCAGCGATCATGTGGGCCCATACCAATGAGACGCCAGTATCGTCTACCGAACAAGCGCTTTCAGATATCAACAATCCTGCGTTGTTGGTATCGACTAATAGAAACGGCATGGTTCACAGCATTGCCGAACGTACAACTGGACACGTTGCAGGCAGCGTGGTGAGCAACGTCATGATATCGGCACCAGAGTCCATAGCCGAGGATTCGGCTAATGTTGATTTAGCAATATCGACCACTCGTAATACGGCAGCTCCTGCTGATGTTAATGCTGCCACACTCATGAGTGCAGGTTCTAACTTAACCCCGGTTGATGCAGACAAAGTAGGCAAGGTAGCCGTTGATATTAATCAGTTGGCAGGCAAGGCCCAGGCGGAAATTGAGAGTCGGCAGCAGGGCGTATCGACAGGCGACACCCTTCCGCTTAATAACATGTTTCATGCACTTTCTGGCGGCACCATAACTGCACCGCTAGGACAACGTAGTGATGCTGGCTTAAGCGGACTAATCAGCGCACCCTACACAGTGCCGTTATTGGAACCGGATGCGGATCAATCACTTTCAGGCAACATCAGGTGGATGGCTAATGATGGTGTCAAGAATGCAACGATCAATATAGCACCCAGTGGCATGGGGCCAATAACGGTACAGGTTGAAATCAACGATGACAAGATGAATGTGTCAATCATGGCTACACAAAATGGAACTCGAGAAGCGTTGGATGCAATGTTGCCGCGGTTGCGAGAACAACTCAGTGCACAAGGCTTTGACAGCGTCAGACTTGACGTATCAGACGGCCGATCGGATGGATCGCGCCACAATGGGCACCAACAATTTAATCAAGCACGTGCTGAATTGATGGCGGGCGATCAAGGTAGCAATGATCAACGTGACCCACAGCAGGACGCATCAACAGATAAATCGAGTGCGAACCAGACAACTGAAATAGACGCTCTATCAGTGGATGGATCTGATACGGCTGATGGCATGTTTGCAACATCATCGGGCCAGAGTCGTTATGACGCATATGTCTAATAGCCATGCCACTTACCAGAGCAACGTGCTGAAACAGATAAACCGAGTGGGCTCATGAAAAAAATAATCATCATGGTTGCCGGTGCTCTGGCTCTGGTGGGTGTGAGTGTGGGTGCATCGCTGTTTTTTACAGGAGCGTTTGACAAACCTGACCCACTTGCTGTGGCTGCAGCTGCAGAAGCGGCAGCAGCAATGCCAGTTGAGGAGGAGAGGGTGCAACTTCCACCCTTGTCAGATGACATTTTCTATCACAACCTACAACCTGAATTTGTTGTGAATTTCCATGGTAAGTCCCGCGTGAAATTCATGATGATTGAGATGGTTATAGGAACCCATGATGAGAAAGTATTGCCAATTCTTGCCGATCATGATCCTGAAATTCGGGATGCCGTATTAACCCTTTTGTCCGAGCAGGACAGTGAGACGTTGAAAACAATTGCCGGTAAAGAGGCGCTACGTGATGAGGCTATTCAGCGAATAGACAAAGTTGTTGGCCGCTACTACCGAACTGAGCGACTCAAGGATGTGTTTATTACTCGATTGGTTATGCAGTAAAACTGATAAGCCAACACGAGAAAAACATGGAAAAGGCCAATAGCCAAACTACTGTATACGACTTTGTTCACCCAGGTCATAAGCTCAATGCGCAATGGCCGGTACTTGATTTGGTGAGTAATGCCATTGCCACAGCATTCGCAACCAACCTGAGTCGCAAGCTGCAGATCTCTGTCGATGCGCAAATGGTCGCTACCCGTCGTATGAGTTACGCCGACTGCATTAGCCAGTTAAATGAGACCGTCGTAGTGCACGAGTTCAAGCTCTCACCATTGCCAGAAGTTGCCTGGTTTGGCATGGATATCAGTGTCATATCAGCCATTGTAGAAAGTTATTTTGGCGGAGAAGGGTCAATCAAAGCCGTTGAAGTCGCAAGACCGCTGTCACATACAGAAAGCAGGGTGACACATCACATCACTGAGGCGTTTATGAAAGGTGTGGTGAAGGGTTGGGCCATGTTTCTACCGGTAGAAGCTACGCTGACACGCGCTATTGCCGTAGACAGACTGGCCAACGCAGCGCAGCAACCGATCATGATCGTGGTTGATTTGGAGTTAACCACCCGACAGGCAACGCTACCTTGTCAACTAATGTATCCGTTCGACATGCTTGAACCGATTAGCGCAAAGCTGCAGCATGAATCTAAAACACGTGTTAGGAAAGATGATGAATTCACTCGGAGTATGCAACGGGAGGTACTCAATTGTGAGCTAGATATTCGTGGCGTACTCGCTGAAACCCAGATTTCACTGGGCAAGCTGCTTGAGCTGAAAACCGGCGACTTCATTCCACTGAGAGATGTGCAGAACGTGTCATTTAAAACGCAGAATATGCCGTTGTTCGACGCGCGCGTGGGTAGTTCAAACGGACGAGTTTCGGCGAGTCTTTCGCGTTGGCATTTACCGGTAGTGTCCTGATCATGGCAGAAGATAATACAGCTGAAGCGATGGATGAACCGGAAGAGGCAGCCGCCACTTCTCAGGAACCGCCCGAGAACCTTGCGCAAAGTGCTGGCACCGGTGAAGTAGCAGTCGGTGATGAGAGTCCAGAAGGACCGGCAAACGATTCGGTGGAAGAGCTAGCGGCGCAGGCAACGACTCAAACAGCGAATCAGTCATCAGGGGCTGCAGCAATTGCTCCACGACCTAGCGACTTTGATGGATTTGGAGAAAAGGACTTATCGTTAATACTGGACATTCCAGTGACGCTGTCAATGGAAATTGGGCAGACCAGAATCACCATAAACGAGTTACTAAAACTGGGAAAGGACTCCGTTATAGAACTACAGAGGATGACAGACGAACCATTGGATGTGCTGGTCAATGGCACGCTGGTGGCGCATGGAG
Source organism: uncultured Granulosicoccus sp. (assembly GCA_938003775.1). Classification (GTDB taxonomy): domain Bacteria; phylum Pseudomonadota; class Gammaproteobacteria; order Granulosicoccales; family Granulosicoccaceae; genus Granulosicoccus. The sequence goes on from CALKXZ010000429.1 coordinate 13,217, forward strand.
AAGCTGTGGTGGTTGGTGATCGATTTGGTATCCGTCTTACCGATGTCATCAGCCCACAGGAAAGACTCAAGAAATTTACCTGACAATTTAGGCTAGCACGACCAGTACACCTGACTGCAGAGCGGCAGGTTTTACCCTTAAGGAGAGGTTCATGTTCCAACGAATTGGTAGACATGCTCTATTGCTACCTATAGTGCTCGTATCGCCAATTGCGCAGGCAGTGGAGGTAGCGAAGCCGACTATAACACCAGTGGCTACATTGGGAAAGTTGGTGCTGGCTCTGATGGCCGTATTGATTGTGTTCTGGGTATTTGCACGCGTTATGCGTCAACTCCAGGGTGCTCAGAGCGGCGCGCACAGCGGATTAAAGTGTATTGGTGCTTTGTCTTTAGGCCAGCGTGAACGGGTTGTTGTTGTTCAGGCAGGCGATCAGCAGCTTGTGCTGGGAGTCACAGCGTCGCAAATAAATACCCTGCACGTGCTGGACAATCCACTACTGAACGACAACAGTGACATCACGGGTGACTTTCGTCAAAAACTCAGTTTGGCGTTAAAGCGCCAGGTTGCCAACTAATGCAACATTGGGTGCTCATTGGGGTTATCGTAGCAGGTGTGCTTGGCGTGCCTCAACTCGGCTACGCACAGGCAGGCTTGCCCGCCATTGTTGTTGACACAGTCGACGGAGGTGGAGAGACCTGGAGCTTGAGCTTGCAGGCGCTGGTGTTAATGACCACGCTGACACTGCTGCCAGCTATGCTCTTGTTAATGACCTCGTTTACACGAATCACTATTGTACTGGGCATTTTACGCACGGCTATGGGCACTGCCCAAACACCGTCCAATCAAGTATTGATTGGTTTAGCGTTGTTTTTGACTCTGTTTATCATGCGCCCGGTGTTTCTTCAAATCCATGAAGATGCTGTCAAGCCCTTCATGGAAGAACAGATTAACGCTGAGACAGCCATCAAGATTGCCGCCGGTCCATTCCGTACGTTCATGATGCAACAGACGCGCGATAACGATCTACAGTTGTTTCTGAATATCTCTAATTCCGCACCGCCTGCCAGTCACGACGAAGTGTCGTATTGGGTGCTTCTTCCAGCGTTTGTAACCAGTGAGTTAAAAACTGCCTTCCAAATAGGATTTCTACTATTTATTCCATTCCTGATTATTGATCTCGTGGTGGCAAGCGTTCTGATGTCGATGGGTATGATGATGTTGTCTCCACTGATCATATCGCTGCCGTTTAAACTAATGCTGTTCGTGTTAGTTGATGGCTGGAATTTGATATTGGGAACCCTGGCCGGTAGTTTTTACCTCTGATATGTCGCCTGATAATGTTATAGATATTGGCCGTGAGGCATTGACGATAACAGTCATGCTCAGTGCGCCACTGCTGCTCGCCGCATTAGTGACGGGTTTAATTGTGGGTCTGTTCCAGGCCGCGACTCAAATCAATGAGCAAACACTCAGTTTTATACCCAAACTGCTGTCCATGGTTATCGTATTGGTTGCTAGTGGCCCGTGGCTACTGCAAGTCATGCTTGACTATACGACGCAGCTAATAGTTCAGGTAGTACCCCGCATAGTTGGCGTATAGCAGTGGCTAATGACTGGTTAACAATGGCGACCAATGTACTCAATGCAACTGTAGCCTGGTGTGTGTTTACGCGTACTATACTAGTGGGTACATTAGGTTAATGTCAGCGCTAGTGCTAAGCGCTGAGCAGATAAACGGTTGGATTTCTCTCATCTTATGGCCGTTGTTTCGTGTGGCAGGTGTGTTTTCAATTCTACCGGTACTCGGTGGTGGTGAAGTGCCTGTGCGAGTACGAATTGCACTTGCCGTGCTGGTAACCCTGCTAATAGCGCCCTCTCTTGCTCCCATGCCAGTAGTAGATCCACTCTCCGCAGACAGTATTCTTATTTCCGCTCAGCAATTGATTATCGGGGTGGCGATGGGTTTATTGGTATTGCTGGTGTTCAATGCGGTGACTCTGGCAGGTGAAAGTATCGCAATTACCATGGGACTTGGTTTCGCCATGATGAACGATCCCCAGAACGGCGTACAGGTGCCAACTGTCAGTCAGTTTTATTTGATCTTGGCGACACTGTTGTTTCTAGCATTTGACGGACATCATGCCATTTTACTGTTAATGGTCTCTAGTTTTACACTGCTACCGGTTGGGCAGAGTCTGGGACCAGAGCCGGTGTGGATGCTGGTGAGTTGGGCGGCCATTGTGTTCTATGGGGCACTGGCAATTGCGTTACCGGCGTTGGCGGCCATGCTGACAGTCAATATGGTCATGGGTGTCATAACACGTGCTGCGCCTCAATTAAATTTGTTCTCTGTAGGGTTTCCAATCACCATGACCGTAGGTTTTGTAGCGATCATGCTAACACTCCCCACGTTTCAATTCTCATTTGAAGCACTGTTGATTGAAGCTCAAGCCGCTATTTCTGAATTGTTGAGACGCTAACGTGGCTCAACCAGAAACCGCGCAGGAAAAGACACATGACGCAACCCCCAAGCGCCTCAGTGATGCGCGTAAGAAGGGCGATGTCCCACGGTCACGGGAGCTCAACACCGTATTGATGCTACTGACATCAATGATTGGTTTCGCGACATTGGGCGCCACTGGTGTTGGTGCCTATAAGCAGCTTGCATCAGCACAGTGGCAGATTGATCGTTCTCATATTTTTTCCACAACAGCCATGCTGAATCGCTTTTTCGAGTTTTTTGTTCAGGCACTATGGATTACTTCACCGTTTTTGTTGTTGATGTTTCTAGCGGTCTTTGTGGGACCTTTGTGTATGGGAGGGTGGGTGTTCAGTACCTCTTCTCTCAAGGTTGATATGTCGAAGGTTAACCCATTAGCTGGACTTAAGCGCATGGTCGGTGTGCAAAGTTTGGCTGAGTTGGGTAAGGCATTGATGAAAGTCATTTTGCTCGGACTGGTATCGTTCGCTTTATTGCAGTTATTCCGTGATGATTTTTTGCTGCTGGCAAGTATGCCGCTGAACTTAGCGATCAACAAGATGTTCGGACTTATGTTCGTGATCATTCTTGTGTTGGTGCTCACTCTGGGTTTGGTGGCTCTGATTGATGTCCCGTACCAGAAATGGAGCTATGCCAAGAAATTACGCATGACGTTTCAGGAAATTCGCGAGGAAAATAAAGAACAACAAGGTAACCCGGAAGTTAAGGCTAAGGTGAGAGCACTGCAGCAAGGTTATGCTAATAACAAAATGCTGTCAGATGTACCTCTAGCTGATGTCGTCATTGTTAACCCGACACATTTTTCTGTTGCACTCAAATACGATGAAAATCAGGTTGCACCGATTGTCGTTGCTAAGGGTGTGGATAACATGGCGTTCCGTATTCGCGAGCTGGCTAAAGAGTCAGAGGTAACCGTTTTTAGTGCTCCACCACTGGCACGAGCGTTGTATCGGCATGCAGAGGTTGGTGAAACCATACCGAGTGAACTCTACCTCGCTGTTGCGCAGGTGTTGGCCTATGTACTGCAGATCAAAAAGGCCAGTTTTTCAGAACAGAGACGAATGGTACCGCCTAGTGATCTTCCTGTTCCTGATTCGTTTCGTGATCCGAAGGATGCATAGGGTATGACTGTAGATTCACTCAGACGTCTGACAAGAGAGCTACACCTGACAGGACTTGGTGCGCCGTTCCTGGTGCTGCTGATGTTGATAATGATGGTGCTACCTATCCCCACAGTGGGTCTGGATCTGTTGTTCACATTCAATATTGCGCTGTCGTTAATCGTACTGCTGGTGACTGTTTATAGTCGTCGACCGTTGGAGTTTTCTTCGTTTCCCACTGTATTATTGGTTGCCACAATGTTACGCCTGTCCCTGAATATTGCCTCTACTCGGGTTGTTCTGTTGGAGGGACACACCGGCACCGCGTCAGCTGGTCAGGTTATTGAATCGTTTGGTAATTTCGTTATCGGCGGTAACTACGCAGTCGGTTTGGTTATTTTTGCCATTTTGGTCATTATTAATTTTGTCGTTGTGACAAAAGGTGCGGGACGCGTCTCCGAGGTTAGTGCGCGTTTTGTACTCGATGCCATGCCGGGTAAACAGATGGCGATAGACGCTGACCTCAATGCGGGTCTGGTGGATCAAGAGGAGGCCAGACAACGTCGAAGTGATATTTCGCGCGAGGCTGATTTTTACGGATCCATGGACGGTGCCAGCAAATTTGTTAAGGGTGATGCCATTGCTGGCCTGTTAGTACTTTTTATCAATATTTTAGGCGGATTGGCTGTGGGCGTAGGACAACATGGCCTGAGTTTTTCAGATGCAGCCACAAACTACACTCTGTTGACCATCGGTGATGGCCTGGTTGCACAGATACCTTCCTTGATGCTGTCAATGGGAACAGCCGTCATTGTTACCCGCGTATCCTCTGCCGAGGATATGGGCCAGCAAATCTCCATTCAGCTGTTCAAAGATCCACGTGCGCTAATTATTACGGCGGTGCTTATTGGTCTGCTGGGCTTGGTTCCAGGCATGCCAAATTTAGTATTTCTGACACTGGGCGCCGGGCTGGGTGCGTTTGCTTGGTACTCACAAAAATCGGAACAAAAACCTGATGAGCCAGATGAAGAACCCGCGCCCAAGCCAGAGAACGTCGAGCTGAGTTGGGATGATGTGAAACCAACAGACATCGTGGGCCTGGAGGTGGGTTTTGGTTTAATACCATTGGTTGACAAGCGCCAGGGTGGGAAGCTTCCGGACCGCATCAAAGCAGTCAGACGTAAGCTAACAGAAGAGCTGGGATTTTTAATTCAAGCGGTACACATACGAGACAATCTGGACTTGCCACCGAGTCGTTATCGGATTTCCATATTGGGTGTTTCAGAAGGGGAGGCAGATTTATACGCAGACAAGGAACTGGCTATTGGCAGTGGTGTAGAGAGTAGCCAGCTTAATGGAATTGCGGCCAAGGACCCCGCTTACGGCATGGATGCTGTTTGGATAAGCTCGGATCAGCGTGATAATGCGCAGGCACTAGGTTACACGGTAGTAGATCCAGGCACGGTTATCGCGACGCACATGAGTAAGTTACTCATGCAGCATGCAGGCGGTTTGCTTGGTCACGAAGAGGTTCAGGCCCTGCTCGATTCGCTCAGCAAAAGTGCACCGCGTCTGGTTGAAGATCTGGTGCCGAAAATGTTGCCATTACCGACGGTGGTTAAGGTGTTGCAAAACCTACTTAATGAAGGAATTCCGGTGAAGGACATGCGCTCCATTGCTGAGACACTTGCCGAGAAAGGTACGAATACACAAGATGCCGATGAGCTAACTGCTGCAGTGCGCGTTGCATTGCGCAGACAGATAACTGGTCAGCTCACATCATTTGAAGAAACATTGCCAGTGATAACACTGGATGCTGAACTAGAGCGGCTGTGCCTCACATCGGTTGAAGCTGAAAACGAGGGTGGTTTGGGTATCGAGCCGGGGCTTGCAGAACGTCTTTATCAGTCTTTGGCTGATAGTGTTCATCGGCAGGAGGTTAATGGAGAGCCTGCGGTATTGTTAGTGAGTCCAAAATTACGTCCCTGGCTAGCCGGTATGGTCCGTCACACTATTCCATTGTTGAAAGTGCTTGCCTACAGCGAAATCGCCGAAACTAAGCGCCTTAAAGTAGTTGCCAATATTGGTGGCGAAGCCACTGCCTGATCATTGATCCTACCTGCATTACTATAAAAAGAGCAATAGTCTAACCATGCAACTTCGACGCTTTACGGCCGATTCAACACCTGCTGCACTGAGTGCTGTCAGACTGGCGTTTGGTGATGACGCTGTCATTCTTGCGAATCGGCGATTGGGTGATCAAGTTGAGATCATCGCCACGGGAAGTGATGCTGATTCTTCTTCTCTATCCAGCTATATGGCCGAGCAAGCTCTTCAAGAGGACTCAATTCAAGACAATACACCAGTAATTGACTCTGGCCAGACAGGGCATGAGTCTATCGCGGAGCTATCTCGTGAGATAGCGTCAATCTCTGTGGATGCGCCTGCGGTAAGTCTACAAGAGCCTACTGGATTGCATCCTGATCAAGTGCAGCTATCGACACAGTCACAGCGTGTTGCAAAGGATGCTGCGCCTGTTACAGATATAGACGAGTTGAAAGCGGTATCAAACCCGTTGCCCAGTGCAAATGAAACTACAGTAGCGATGCCAGATGAGTCTCCTGACACAGGGTCAGCCGTACTAGGTAAACAGCATAGTCAGGCTCAGCTTATTGACCCGCCAACATCAGAGCTCTACGAATCACAAATAAAACACAGCGCGGTACTGGAATCTCTTCGGCAAACTATAGAGCAGCAGTCTGTACAGTTCGAAAATCGTTTTAAGAGTTTGGAAGTGAACCTATGGGGTAGCCAATCGGCAAACCATAGTCTGCATTTGCGTCAGCTGTTTGCGTTGGGAATAGGCGCTGAACTGGCGGTCCGTTTGGTGGAACGAGCCGATGCTAGCGCTTCAGTTGACGATGCTCTACGTCAGTCGTTTGCGCTACTCAAATCCACGCTGCCTATAGGCTCTGACAAATCACTGAGTATTGCCGGTACGACGCTGGTTACTGGGCCGTCCGGTTCAGGAAAGACAACCACATTGATAAAGCTCGCAACCCAGTATGTCAAAACATCAGGTAACCAGTCTATTGTAATCATTGGTGCAGATTCACATCGGATTGGCGCTTTTGAAGAACTACAAGCTTACGGCAAGTTATTGGGCGTGCCCACTGTCCAGGCGCAGGACACAGCAGAGCTTGAGAGTTTGGTTACAGCGTTTTCTCATAAACAACTTATTCTGATTGACTACGCGTTACCTGAGAATGATCAAAAAATGGATTTGCCCCTATCGCTAATCCCGTCCCAGGACTCTGACGCAGTTAGGCATCTGTTGGTACTGCCAGCCACAATGCAGGCGGTGACTGCCGAAGCATTGCTCGCCCGCCACTGCTCGGGAAAGCTCATACAGTGCGTTCTGACTCATCTGGACAACAGTGCACGTTTGGGTGAGCTGTTCAATTCGATTATACGACATCATGTCCCTATCGCCTACTGGTCAGATGCCCAGAGTGTTCGTATACCGCTGGAAAAAGCAGATGCCTCAGTGCTGGTTGCAACTGCGGTTGCGATGAGTCGCAGAGTTGTCCCTACACCCGATGATGAATGCCTATTGAGACTTGTTCAGCCATCACATCAATTATTCAGTGAGCCGCTCCTAACTGACAACATTGCGCAAGGACAATCACTATGAATGGTCTTATTCTATTAAGTATTGGGTTGACAGCACTTGTTGGTGCGTTGTGCACCTTACTCTATACCCGTCTAAGTGTCTTAGAAAACTCAGCCAAGGCGGCATCTGAACAGGCGAGCCGCATTGAAATCAAACTGTACGAACTTGTCGAGGTTCAATCGAGTATAGCGGACAGATTAGATCAGCTTGCAGTTGATGTGTTGCATAGGGAGATTTACCAAGGTCCACGAGATCGACATAAGCTGGCCATAAAGGCGGCTGTCGAAGGACACGGCTTATCGGTACTGATGAAAGAGCATGGTTTGTCTGCCGATGAAGCCTCGTTAATTCTATCGTTGCATGCTGGGAACACGGAACCAGCAGCTGCGCAAAGTCACTCAATTATTGCACCGGCATAACCTGGTCTGTTCATGGATATTGCAACGCTTCTTGGTTTGTTTGGCGGACTCGCCGTCATTGTCTCTTCGATATTTCTTGGCGGCAGTGTTAGCACGTTTGTCAATATACCCAGTATGGTCGTTGTCATAGGCGGGACGTTTATGGTTACGTTATGCCAGATTTCTCTGGCACAGTTTTTTGGATCCTTCAAGGTCACATTGCGCGCCTTTATGCATAAATCGGTTCCTCCAGAGACGCTGATAGAGGAGGCGATTGGATTGGCCACAACGGCGCGTAAAGAGGGGATTTTGGCACTGGAGGGCGCTGAAATAGCGGACCCATTTCTGGAGTCAGGTATTAAACTGTGTATCGACGGTCATTCCACGGAGATTGTCAATGCCATGTTGTCTAAGGACATAAATTTGGAGCTCCAGCGTCAGGCAATTGGTGTTCAGATGTTCAAGTCCATTGCAGAGGCGGCGCCAGCAATGGGAATGATTGGGACGCTTATTGGTCTGGTACAGATGCTTGCCAACATGGATGATCCTAAGTCAATAGGTCCTGCTATGGCGGTTGCGCTTTTGACAACGCTGTACGGTGCCGTTATTGCCAACGCAGTTGCTCTGCCCATAGCGGCGAAGCTAAAAGCCATTAGTGGCGATGAGCGATTAAACAAACTCTTGATTCTGGAGTCTGTGTCTGGCATTCAAGATGGTGTTAATCCGCGAATTTTACAGCAGTTGCTGACAACCTATCTACCTGAGAGTAAGCGTGAAGCTGCACTCAACGCAGGCAAGTAAGCGTGTGTCATCCCTATGAGTGGTGATGCTGAAGAGTGCGAAGAATGTGAAGCGGGGGCGCCAGCCTGGTTGGCGACATTTGCCGACCTTATGTCTCTGCTCATGTGTTTTTTCGTTTTATTATTGTCCTTCTCAGAGATGGACTTGCAAAAATTTAAGCAGGTGGCAGGCTCCATGGACAAGGCCTTTGGTATTCAGCGAGAAATAAAGGCGGATGTCGTACCCAAGGGTACGTCAGTTATCACTCAGGAATATTCGCCAGGCATTCCCCAGCCCACCGTGATCAAGATCATGAAGCAAAACACAGAGGATGATAATCGTAACGAGCTACGAATGAATACGTCGATCAGTGAAAATGTGGAAGAGCTAGTCGCTGAGCTGGAGGAGCGATTAGAGCAAGAAATTGACGATGAAGTACTGGAAATTGTTGTGCACGATGACGGTGTTATGATCCGTGTCAGGGAAGCTGATGCGTTCCCTTCTGGTAATGCCGAACTGCAAGCGGACTTTGTGCCGGTTTTGGATAAAATAAAGTCCATACTGAACCAGTCCGATGGTCGCATTGTGGTTGGGGGGCATACGGACAGCGATCCAATATCAACGGTTGCGTATCCATCAAACTGGGTGTTGTCTGCTGCGCGAGCCGCATCTGTAGTGCATTATCTATCGAAGATAAATTTCACCGATCCAAGTCGTATCGAAATACGAGCATACGCTGATACTAAACCAGTGGCACCGAACGACACTCGGGAAAACCGGGCGCGAAATCGGCGAATTGAAATCAATGTCAACGTTGCTAAGGGAAATCAGTAGTGTTGGATCAGCAGAATAGGCGCAATGCGTTCCGGCTAGACGATTCTATAGAGCTTTGGGTCAGAGCACTGGATGATGACGCGCTCAATGAGATCGTGTCTGATTTTGACCGATATAGAATGCGTTACTGTCTGAAATCACACTTTGTTAACCAGAGGGAAGCACGCCAACCGTTGTTTCAACAGTTAAAAAACAGAGACTCAGAGATTGCGTCCTATATTGAAAGCCTGGAACAGCAGATCATCCTGCTGGCAGAGCGCCTGGAAACGGCGGATGAAATTGATCCTGAGAAGCAGAGAAGATACCATGATGTGAATATCTCATCGGATGGCATTCGGTTTGATACGCAGCTTACTCTGGTCACTGGACAAATGGTTGAGCTGGGTATGAATTTGCCAACCAACACCACACAGGTGGTCATGATTGCCGAGGTGGTTCGAGTAGAACCTGCAGGCAATGAAACTTATAGTGTTTCATTAAATTATATTCATATCCATGATGAGGATATTGAAGCTATCATTCGACACATGGCCAAATTACAGCAAGCACAATTGCAGGCCAGACGTGCCAGCTAACACTGTATTTTGGCGTAGTGTGACCATCAAAGCGTTCAATGTTCAATTATTAATGGACGCTTTGATGGTCACACTGCATAAATATTTAGCCAGACGCCGATAGTCTGTAACACCTGACAGACTATCGGCTTTGGCACACTCAACTGACTACAGCAGGCTTAATACACTTTGTGGTGAGGCATTAGCCTGCGACACCATGGCATTACCCGCCTGTTGCAAAATTTGCGCGCGGGTCATGTTGGCGGTCTCCACGGCAAAGTCGGCATCCATGATTCGGCCACGTGCAGCGGACTGGTTTTCAACACCGACTTGCAAGTTGTTTATAGCACTTTCAAAGCGACTTTGGATGGCACCAAAATCAGCGCGGGCTGAGGTGATAGTACCGATCATAGTATCAATGGCTGTCATGGCACTTTCAGACCCAGACACCGATTTGATATCCACTGTAGCGCCGGAACCGGCTGCTTCTATAGAATCAAATTGCTTGAGACTAATAGCGAGTGTGTTTTCACCACCTGAACTGGTGTTGGCACCAACTTGAAAGACTATTTGTGCATCTGCAGCGCCAGAACCCGAGCCTGTGCCGGGAGTGTTTAGGACGGCAATACCGTTAAACGATGTAGTCTCTGCAATTCGGCCAATTTCTTGGTTCAATGCTTGAAACTCCGCATCCAGATTTTCTCGATCACCGGCTGAGTTGGTACCGTTGGCTGACTGTACAGCCAGTTCACGCATACGCTGAAGCATATTGTTAACTTCCTGCAGGCCGCCTTCAGCGGTTTGTGCCATGGAAATTCCATCGTTGGCGTTTCTTATGGCGACATTCATGCCACGTACCTGCGTATTCATACGCTCAGCAATAGCTAAACCAGCAGCATCATCTTTGGCGCTATTAACGCGCAAACCTGAACTCAGGCGTTGCATGGAGGTAGCTAATGTACCTTGTGACGAATTCAGATTCCTCTGAGCCGTCATAGTCATTACATTAGTGTTGATTGTTTGTGCCATCTTATATAGATCCTCTTTGGGAATCCTTATTGTTATATGATGCGGCGCCTTCTCCTCAAGTCATTCATTGTTATGAACGTTGCACACATTTTATTATTATTGTATTCGGAATCAGTTTAATCACTAAGCCGATGTTCCGTTCCCAGCAGTCACCTGTTAATAGGTTTACGCTGTCGTGCTTTTATGTTATCAATGATGTCGTAACAGTATCTCAATGTTTGTGTATACACACGTTGTCGGCATGAAAAATAAATCTATTACAGCCATAAAAGTAACACTCGTCACAGAGTAGTAAGTATCCATGGTGTCAATATTGGCAAATACTCTTATGGGTCACGTAATCAGTACGATTTATGGTAATTTACGATTAAATTCGTGTTGTAATGGCTGACTATGTCGCCTTGCCGGTGGTACCCAAAACGACCTAAGAGGTTAGGGCGCCTATGGAGGCTTTGAGCGCAAAGGAGTCTAGCGGTAACACTGAGCGCATACTCTAATAACCTGCCTTATGATGTGATAGGCTTTGTGTATTAGAACCAGCCTTAGTTTGAGGTTGTAAATGGGTATAATCTCGCTAACTCAAACCTTGAAGGAGTTTCATTTTACTGATGATTCTTCAATATCGGTATTATGAAATGGGCGTATCTAATTGAGCTTGCGTTCAATTATCGATCCGACGAAGGCCTTGTCACGGGTTGCAAGGTTGAACTAGCAAAAGTTGTTTTTGGGCGAGTTGGTATAGACGATTCAGAGCTGGTTAAGCTGGTTGAATTTGTTCAATTATATGATTTGGCGGACTATTCCACGCAGAGATTTTGTTTTTGATTAACCGCAGCTCGATAGAAGTAGTTTCTTCAGAGTGTCGTAGTCTCTTGGTGGAATTCCTTTCATCGCAAATTCATAATCAGTGAATTTGTCATCATAGCTTTATAGCGCGTCAAATGCTCCGACGCTATGGTGCAGTTATATGATTAATGCAGATCAACCATCCAGTGGTAGATTTGACATCTGTGCGATATCGATAAACTGAGCATCCCGCCAGTACCCAGCGACAACATCAGGGTGCAGGGCTGTGGGTGCCCCCAGTTCATCACGTTCTACCACCCAATCATCGGGTAGTCCCATAAAACTGTAAGTATAGGTTGGGTTGCCTAATTCGTCCTGAGCCAGATGTAACTCGCCAGTTCTGTTATGTCGAAAGGCGGGTTGCATACCTATCAGAATCGATGGCAGGCGCTGAGTGGTAGTAACGATCTCTGTTTGCGGGTTCATATTTGTCATGGATAAGCAACTGGGTCAATGTTTTTCGAAAAGCGCATCTGAGACTTAAAACCCGGAATTAAGTGAGTTGGCCTGTTGGTAACTATTCATAGCGCTAACTTGCTTACGTAAGTCTTTCCCTTCTTGAGCCAGAGACGCTCTCGCATCAACCGCTGCCTTGAGAATGTTCTGATCCAGAATCAACACAGCTTCTTGCAATTGCTGATAATCGTGAGTGGTGGTAGCCGCGACCACATCTGTCGAAGAATCATCGCGTTCAGGCCCAAGGATACCGTTGCGCAGATTATCCAGTCTGCTGACTTCATCCCAATCACCGACCTGTGCACTGGAGAGCATTCGCTGCATCAACGATTCCAGAGCCACAAGGTCTGAATAGGGCAGAGCCTTATTCATGCTGCTTCAGTCTCTGGGGCGATGGACTTCCAAGTAGAGGACAGTATGTTCAACAGCTCAGTGCACGTAGCAAAACCCTGAAGTTTTCCTTCTTTCTCGGTTTCCATTAACGTCTTGACAATGTACGCGTAAAGCTCGAACAGATTGCCTGCCAGCTCATTGGTCTCATAGTCGAGAAGGCAAGCCTGTAATTCTTGAACGATGGCGACTGCCTTGTCTACACACTTGTGAAGTTCCTGCTTGTTATCACACTTCTGATGCTGTACCGCCATTGCGATTTGACTTAATGCGGCATCGTATAGTAGTGCAATGAGTTGATGCGGTGACGTACCTTCAACCGCACTCACTCGCTTTACGGTTTTATAGGCTTGAACAGTCATTGATAGTTTTACCTGGAGACAACTAAATGGCTAGGCGGTTAAACGGCTAGTTAGGAAACTGCTGGTCGATTGCAGGTTGGTGACAACCTGGTCCATCTGCGTGTATTGGCGCCTCAATCTGGCGTTGGTTTTTTCAATTCTGTATTCAAGACGATCGATCTGATCGTCAATGGAGTTTCGTCTTGTATCGACGCCATCCTCTCTTCCTTTGAGCACACCAGTGCTGCTTGTGTATTCATCGACTAGATCAATGAAACGACTGGCAAAACCAGACTCTGGCCTAGAAAAGGCATTCACATAGCGTTCAACGCCCTGTTCTAATGCCTCGTTGTACTTAGTTTCATCAATGCTTAGTGTGCCGTATCGGTCGAACGTGAATCCCAAGTCCAACGCAGAGGTAGTTGCGCCATTACCCAGATCAATCGCCTGTAAAAATGACTGGCGCATACGTGAATCAATACCTCTGGGTAGCTGGTCTCCTTGAAGATCAGATTCAGAAAGATCATTCAGAGTCTCTGCCATCGAATTATATCGAGTCACAAATTCATCGACCGATGCTCTTAGGCTGGTCGTATCCCGCGCTGAATCCAGACGAGCTTTCCCTACACCTGTCAGTTCTAATGTCACACCTTCAATGACATCTGTAACACTGTTGCTGTTACTTGTTACAGAGAAACCGTGAATAATCAGATTGGCATCTTTTGCTTCTGATATTTCGGTGAAATCTATGCGGTTAGCTGGGTTTGTGGTTGATTCAGTGACTGAAATCTGGCCAGCGGTACCTGACTCACGAGCGGTAAGCACCAATCGAGAACCGCCGTCGACATTAATAATGCTAGCGGCTATCGAATTATTTTCATCGACATCATTGATTGCGTCACGCAGCCCGGATAACGTATTGTTTTCCGAATCTATGGTGACATCAAATGATTCACCGGCAACACTAAATGTACGAGTACCTGTACCTACAGAAGCATCTGAATCCGTGTAAGATTTACTGGCCAAACGATGAGTAGT
>CALKXZ010000430.1 GCA_938003775.1 uncultured Granulosicoccus sp.
GCGCGTTGTCAGAGTCTGGCCATTGACGTCTACCGTCCATGGTGACGTGATCTTGCCTTCGCCCTGAATGACATTGACTCCCAGAGCGGTGTAACGCTCGACTGAGTCGTGTGGTTCGATCTTGGCAATCACATCGTGCACGCGCTGCATGGTTTTGGCAAAATCGATTTCGCCGTGCGCTTTTTGCACGCCGTACGTTTCGCTATTACGAATTCCATGCATTAATTTGCTGCTGCGAATCAGCGCTTTAGACGGTACGCAGCCTGTATTCAGGCAATCACCACCCATCTGATTCTTTTCTATCAGCGTTACCTTTGCTTTAACGACTGCGCCGATGTAGGAGGTTACCAAGCCACCGGAACCCGCTCCGATGACGACGATATCGTTGTCGAATTTCTCTGGCTTGGTAAAGCCTTCGTAGACTTTTTTGGCTTTTATCACATCAACGATTTTTTTGGCAATGAGTGGAAAAATACCCAGCAACGCAAAGGAGAAAATCAAGCCTGGTGACAGGATACCGCTGAGACTATCAATTTTTGCCAATTGCGTTCCGGCATTGACAAATACCAATGTGCCAGCAAGCATACCTAACTGACTGACAAGGTAGAACACACCGGTTTTCAAGCGAGTCAGGCCCATGACCAGATTGACTAGAAAAAAAGGAAATACAGGAACCAGGCGAACCGTAAACAGGTAGAAAGCACCGTCTTTTTCTATGTTCTGGTTGAACGTTTTCAGCTTGTCGCCAAAGCGACTCTCAATGCTGTCCCGCAACAGATAACGAGAGACCAGAAATGCAAGCGTGGCGCCGATGGTCGATGCAAACGAGACGATCAGCATACCCAGCAACAGGCCAAATTGTGCACCAGCGGCCAGCGTTAAAATGGCAGCTCCAGGAAGAGATAACGCCGTGACTGCTATATACCCGAAAAAAAACGCAGCAATGACCATTATTGGTCTGTTGGCGTACAACGCATCCAGTGCCGCCTGTTCGTTCTTCAAGTATTCCAGGCTGAAAAATCGGCCTATATCGAAGATAAAAAACGCAGCGACTAGAGAGACCAGTATAACGATCAGTAACTTGCGGTTCTGCATTCTCAATAACCTGTTTTCATGTAAAGCGACACCAAAGGGGCCTCGCCCATTACTCTAGTACACTGAATGATGCCGGATTGTGATTATCCTTGCCTGAAAGAGTTCCCCCTGACACGAGACCATGAAAGTAACGCTGTTAGTACCTGGCTTTGACAGCTCCACGGCACCTGCCGTTGTGCGCTGGACGCAGGGCCACCAGCAGTTGCCGTGGCAGGCCCAGTTCGGCCAGCTGCTGGGGCACGTGCACAACGATGGTTTGAATCTACCGGCTGCACGGCTGTTGCACCCGGAACTTGATCCGGCCCAACACTTGGTCTGCGCCGATCCGATTCATCTTAAGGCCGACCGAGACACGGCCACCGTGATTCCCGGCTCAATGCTTGAGCTGACGGCGCATGAGGCCGATCAGCTGCTTGACACGCTCAACGAATTTTTGCGCGACGATGCCCTGAGTGTGTCCCGCCAGTCGATCACTCATTGGTACCTGGCCGGTAAGGATGGTTCACAATTGACCAGCTACCCGTCCTCATTTCTGGCGCACCGAAATGCATCGGCCTATCTGCCTGAGGGTGAGCATACGGGTGCCTGGAGACGTCTGATGACAGAATTACAGATGCTACTGCACTCGCACCCAGTCAATGTGGAACGTGAGCAGCGGGGCAAGATGCCCGTGAACAGTGTCTGGTTTTGGGGGGGTGGTTTGTTGCCCAGCCAATCAATAAACCACGACCATTCTGTGTTGTATGCAGACACTCCCTACGCTGTTGCATTAGCACAAGCTGTGCAACTGACCTGTTACCCCTTGGGCCCGTTCCAGCCCAGTAGCAGTCAACATACCATCATGGTTGACACGCGTATCAGTGATGCGTTGTTTGCGCAAGATGAGATGACCATGCGTTCGGCTCAACAACGCATCATTGAGCACTGGCTACTGCCACTGCAACATCAGTTGAACATTGGCGCTGTCTCGGCGGTGACGCTAATCAACGAGGACGGCGAACAGGGCATCCTGAGCGCCGAGCCCCCGTGGTGGCAGCAAATCTGGAAACGTTTAGCTGAACGCTGGCCAAAGCGCACGTCATGGCGCTCACCAGAATGAGCCACGCTCGCATCACTGCGCGTTCAGTTCCAACACTGGCCACAACGCTGCACGACAACCCGTTAATGCATCGATTATTGGCGGCTCGAGGGGTCAAATCTGCATCTGAGCTTGAGTTTGCACTGGCAGATCTGCCTCGACCCGATTCGTTGCCGGGTATTGACAAGGCCATAGCCCGATTGTTGACGGCGCGTGATCAACAGCAGCGGATTCTAGTTGTTGGAGATTACGATTGCGACGGTGCGACCAGTACCTGTGTGGCCATTAAAGGTCTGCGTATGCTGGGTTTTGATCAAGTCGACTATGTTATCCCCAGTCGTTTTCGCTTTGGCTATGGTCTGTCGCCAGCCATCGTGGACGTTGCCCGAATCGACTATCACGCTGATCTCATCCTCACTGTTGATAATGGTGTTGCCTCTGTCGACGGTGTGGCGCACGCAAATACTCTGGGTATTGAT
>CALKXZ010000431.1 GCA_938003775.1 uncultured Granulosicoccus sp.
GCCCCATAACGAGAATGATGATTAGGTAGGCTGGCAATGTTGGCATTCCCATGCCTAGAATAAGTGCACCAGTCATGGCGACCAACAACGCTGAAAATAGACTGTCACCGCGTACAGATGCAATCACGTTGGCAAGCTTTAGGCCCAAGCCAGTTGTGTCGAGGGAACCGACCAATATGCCAATGGCCGCAATCGCTATCAACAATGTTGCGCCTGATTTACTGCCGGATATGAATGAATCCCAAACCCGCTTTGGATTGGTGCGTACTTCTGGGTTGATGAAGGACAGAGCTAACAATACAACAACTGCATAGAAACCAGCGGTAGAAGTTGAAAACCCCATTAATAGCGAAATCACAACAGCGGCAATCGGGCCTACAATCAGGATTGAGTTGA
Source organism: uncultured Granulosicoccus sp. (assembly GCA_938003775.1). GTDB lineage: Bacteria > Pseudomonadota > Gammaproteobacteria > Granulosicoccales > Granulosicoccaceae > Granulosicoccus. The sequence continues at coordinate 397 of CALKXZ010000431.1, forward strand.
TCGTGTCTACCTTGGTGATTTTATCGTCTATCGATAGAGGCTGCACTTCGATGCCTTGTCGGCGTGCTTCAACCGTCACAGCAGCAAAAAGACTGAAATAATAAAGCAGGGCAGGGATCAGTGCTGCAACAATAACGTTTAGATAACCAACTCCGGTAAGATCAGCCATAACGAGCACCGCAGCGCCCATTATCGGCGGCAGAAATTGACCACCAGATGAGGCTGTAGCTTCAATGCCCGCTGCAAATGTTGGTGAGAAGCCACGCTTTTTAATCATCGGAATTGTAAAGGTACCGGTACCAACAATGTTAGCAACAGTACTGCCTGACATTGTTCCAAATAGCGATGATGCGAGAATAGCGGCATGAGCTGGTCCGCCGCGTGTGCGTCGTGTGCACAAGCCACACTGTCTGGCATCGAGTTGATTCGAATGATCAAAAAAGGACAGTTGCGTTGCCAGGCAAAGATGTCCAAAACCCCTGCAGAATTGTTCTATGGATTGGCAGGTTAGGCTACTGATTCACTTAGATTTGCTTGATGTCTGATTTGAATTTGCGACAGAACCATATCGGGACAGGTAGGCTCCTAGAACATAAGCGGGTCCAAATTTCCGTTCAGTGACGCTAAGACTATGTAATCACTGGTATTAATGCCGCCAATATCGATCTGCTCTGTTTCTTCAATTGCGGGGCTCTGTTAATTCGATAACCATCAATCAACCATAGTGCAAGGACTGGCACTCCAACAACCGCTGCGTTGTTTTCTGCACGAACCATAACGGCAGTCAGTAAAACACTGAGGCTTTGGCCTAAAGGTCATACATCAAAACGTGGCCTGATAACAACGTCGCTGATGCTGAGCAATAGCGTGTGTAGAGATGTGCACTTGGCAGTAGTAAAAAAGAACGAGTTAGGACGACTAATTCGGACTCAGAAACGGCGTGAACCTGAAGTGTCTGACTGTCAATACAAATTACGTCGATTGCGATCCTACATTCAGAGATAAAACGCAATTGCGTCAATTAAAAGGCAGTTGTGAATAATAAAACAGACTTCACATCTTTACAGTTCGCAACATTAACTATCTGTAAGATGCGAGTCCAAATTAGGTTGCCAAGAAAGACGTGAGCGGATATGACGCTACCCACGATCGCACGATTTGTGTGCATGCCCATCTTAATAGTGTGTGCATGTCTATTTCCCTTCTATGCCCATGCGCAGTCCGTTGGAGACGATATTTCTGTCGTCAATATCAACGACTGGGGAAGCGGCCACATCGTGACGTTTCAATACACCGTTGATGCTGACGATGTAGTCGACGATAAAGTTCGTGATTGGCGCGTTGAAATTGACTATGTAGGCAATGGCCAGATAAGCAGCGCCTACATGAATGGGTACAACGGCACCGTCAGCACGGGAAACGTTGTCCCAGACGGTGGATATGCAATCACCAACGAAGGTGTGGGTTTTCGACCGGAACTCGACGCTGGTTTTGATCTGATCTTTAACGTTCAGGTACAGGGCGCTGGCTTCAATGCGGCTGACTACTCAGTAGATTTTGTCAACCTGACTGTTCTGCCCACAAATAACTTCACCAGTACACTGGTAAGTGTCAATGATTGGTACAACCCAGCGTGGGGAGGGGGATTTAATGCAATTTTCCGCTGTGATGTGCTGGGTCCTGATGCTCAAATAGGACCGATCACGGACCTGTTGATCGCCTTCAACTATACCGGTTCTGGAACGCCATCCTCTGCCTGGACACAATCACACAATGGCCCCATCACGTACGGATTTATCGCACCTGATGGAGGCTATGCGATCAGCAATCTGACGGGGTTTCAACCAGAACTATATGCGGGAGATTCTATTACGTTTGCTATTCAGGTTCAGAACGCCGGATTTAGCGAAAGTGACTTTGGCATAGCCTGTTCCAGTGGTGGGACGACAACCACAACAAACACGGCACCATTGGCGTTCTCGCAATCAGTAGTCGTGCAATATGAAACGCCGCTTTCAATAGAGCTATTGGGGTCAGACGCCGAGAATGACCCACTGAATTTTAAGATCGTTTCCCAACCGAGCCATGGAAATCTCTCAGGATCAGCGCCAGCATTGGTGTATACACCCGCTGTAGGTTTTGTGGGCACAGATTCGTTTACCGTTGTTTCGAATGATGGGCAAATTGACTCCGCTATCGCAATCTTCAGCATTACCGTTGAAGCTAACCCCAATTCTACGCCAACAGCCATTCCACAAACACTCAGTGTAGTCGAAGGAAACTCCCTGCCAATTGAGTTGACAAGTGTCGATGCTGACAATGATACGTTGGCATTTCAGATTATCCAGGCACCAGGCTATGGCACACTTGCAGGCACACCGCCGTTTGTCGAGTACTTACCCGACAGCGATTTCACTGGATCGGACACGTTCACATTCACTGTCAGTGACGCAACTGATACGTCCGTTACTGCGACCATCAGCATTACTGTGCTGCCCATTCCCAACACGGCGCCAGTGGCCAACGCGGGAGAAGACTATCAAACCGAACTGAGTCAACTTGCGCTAGTTCAGGGCAATGGGTCCGATGCTGAGGACGATGCATTGACATTCAGCTGGGAACTGATTTCCAAACCACCCGGAAGCAATGTGGGTCCGACTCTGATTGAACTGCAATCGTTCGAGTTTGTTCCGGATGTTGTCGGCGAATACACCTTTCAGCTAACCGTTAGCGACGGGCTACTATCCTCCGATCCTGACGGCGTTACAATCACAGTCGCTCAATCCAATCGCCCGCCTGTGGCAATGGCTGGAGACGACAGTACCAGTGAACTGGGTATGCTGGTCGCTTTGGATGGCAGCGGTACAGATCCTGATCAGGATAATCTGAATTTTCAATGGATTCAGATTGATGGCCCAGAAACGGTTTCACTCTCGCCTGACTCA
>CALKXZ010000432.1 GCA_938003775.1 uncultured Granulosicoccus sp.
GGGTGTGGCAAATCCACTCTTGTCAAACTTCTAGTAGGGCAATTAACTCCAACTTCGGGATCAGTAAACAGCGGCACTCAACTGAAGGTTGCGTATTACGATCAACTGCGCTCAACATTAGACACCCAACTATCGGCGGCAGATAACGTCAGCGGCGGTCGAGACACAGTGGAGGTCAATGGCAGTCCGCGCCACATCATGAGTTACATGCAGGACTTCCTGTTTGAACCGTCGCGAGCACGTGCACCAATTACAGCTTTATCAGGTGGCGAAACCGGGCGGCTTATGCTTGCCAAACTATTTCTCAAACCCTCCAACTTAATTGTGCTCGATGAACCGAGCAACGATCTTGACATCGACACCTTGGAACTCTTAGAAGCATTGCTGAGCGACTACAGGGGCACTGTTATTTTAATCAGTCACGACAGGCAACTAATTGAGAACGTTGTCACGCGGAGTCTTGTTTTTCAGGGCGACGGAAATTTCATTGACGTGACAGGTGGTTATCAGGATTTCGAGCGTGAAAGAAGATCTTCAACGGTGTTGAAACCAGTTTTCGTAGACGATCCTTCTCAGAAGACACCCATAAACAGCAATGCACAAAAATCAGATCAATCTGAGGGGAAAAAACCACTCACCAAAAATAGAAAACCGAAAAAACTCAAACTGTCTGAACAAAAAGAACTCGATGAATTACCCAATAAAATCAACAAACTGGAAACTCAAATAGGAGAGATTCACGCGGCAATGAATAGTCCACACTTCTACTCTGATAAAAATGAAGCAGACCAAAAAATCAAACTTGCAGAATTACTTCAGAACCAGCTAGATCTGGCCTACTCGCGTTGGGAATTACTTGAAGAACAGTCGAGTGCTTGATGCTAACCGGTACCCATCCATTACTTGGGTGTCTGGTACTACCTATCCACTACATGGATGTCTGTTACTACCGAATCTTCAGTAAAAACACAGGCGCTAGCTAGTCGACAATTTTCACCAAAATGTGGAACTAAGCTTGACTGACATAACCTTTCACGGTTAACGTAATATCTCTGCTGAGCAACGGATTGCACAGATGGCTACCCCACGAAATCTAGCCGCCAAACTTGCGTTAACGCATTATTTTCACTGCACCAGCCGCTGCGTTCGCAGCAGTTATCTTTGTGGAGTAGATCGACATTCTGGCACAGACTATTCGCATCGACGCAAGTGGTTGCGACAGCGTCTACTCTATTTAGCAAGTTGTTTTTCCATAAAAATCGCTGCTTTCACGATCATGGAAAATCATTTTCACGTAGTTCTGCGTGTGGAGAAAAGCGTGGCAGAATCCTGGTCAGATCTGGAAGTTGTTCAGCGCTGGCACAAGCTCTTTAAAGGCAATCCATTAAGCCAACGCTTCAGCCGCTCGGACAGCTTAACTCGCACTGAGCATCAGCAATTGGCTACGAGTATTACGCGCTGGCGTGATGCTCTAGCGGATATTAGTTGGTTCATGAGATGTTCGAAGGAGCCACTTGCGCGACTTGCGAACAAAGAGGATGGTTGCAAGGGACGGTTTTGGGAAGGTCGTTTTCATAGTCAAGCATTGCTGGACAGCAGAGCCGTAATTGCCTGCATGACTTACGTGGACCTTAACCCCGTCAGAGCACTCATGAGCAAACTTCCCGAGAATGATATTTATACATCATTTCATTACCGGGCTCGACAACTGAAAAACACCGATGAACTATGCCATGAGGATGCCAGTGGCTTATTGGCTCTGAACACAAGCCATACATCATTAGACGAGGGCATGCTCCCAATCAATCTGGTCGATTATGTTACTTTGGTGGATGAAACTTCTCGACAGACACGTCCCGACAAAAAAGGGGTCGTTTGTACAAGCGTTGAATTAATAGTAGAGCGCCTCGGGATTCGCACCACTAGTTGGCAGGATCTGGAATCGAAATTTGCGACACGCTTTCATCGTCTAGTGGGTGGTAGTGAAGCGCTAACACAAGCATGTGCCCAGCTGGGCCAACGGTGTGCCTGGGGCCAAAGAGCATGTCATCAGTTTTTTGACTTTGACGCATCGGGTTGAACTCTTTAACAACGCATCCCAATGGTTGGCATGACTACGGTTGCATCCAGCTCGTCCAAAACTAGCGTGATTACTCAACCGGACGCAATAACAAGGATCTTCCACTCATGGAATCAGGTTGTGGTAGACCCATAAGCGCCAGGATTGTCGGTGCAACTGCCGGAAGCCCGTTACCGTTGCCTAGTTCCCACTTAGTTGAGTCATGTACAACACAAACTACGGGAAATACAGTGTGTTGGGTATGCGGAACTTGACTCACGGGATCAACTAACATATCCGCATTACCATGATCAGCCGTTAACACGATGGAGTATCCATTTTCCGCAGCACAATCCCACAATTTTCCGACCATTTCATCTACTATCTCGACAGCACTGATGACAGCTTCACGAACGCCTGTATGACCAACCATGTCCGCGTTGGCAAGATTGACCACTATTAGCCCAGCTGATTGTTGTGACAGTGCATTTAGCACACCTTCAGTAACTTCAGGAGCGCTCATTTCAGGCTGAAGATCATAGGTCGCCACTTTCGGGGAATTTACCAGTAAACGCTCCTCTCCATCGAGTGGTACATCGACGCCACCGTTGAGAAAAAAAGTGACGTGCGGGTATTTTTCAGTCTCAGCAGATCGAACCTGTTGGATGCCTGCATCTGACACCACTTGTCCCAACGTCTTTCCCGGCTCGTCTCGTGTATACGCACATCGAAATGGATAGGACGATTCATAACGTGTCATCGTTGTTAATGAGATCGGTTTATAGTCACCCCGGTCAAATCCTTGGAAGTCTGCCAACCCTAGTGCTTCGCTGATCTCGCGCGGGCGGTCGTTTCGAAAGTTAAAGAAAAACATCTCTGCATTCTCATCCAACGGTTTATGGGTGTCTAAAACCGTGGGGGTGATAAATTCATCAGACTCACCATCTTCGTAAGCCGACGCAATAGCAGCATCCACTGATGTGGCTCGCTTTCCATCAGCCAGAGCAACGGCACGCCATGCCAATTCCACTCGCTCCCAACGATGGTCGCGATCCATTGCAAAATAACGCCCAGATACGGTGGCAACATTGCCATTAGCCCTCTCTAGAATAGGCAAAACTTTTTCCATGAACTGTCTGGCACTCTCCGGAGCTGTATCTCGACCATCTGTGATGACATGCAGCATCGGTTGAACACCGTGACTCTCGCACAATGATAAAAGTGCAAGCAGATGATCGGTATGGCTATGGACTCCACCGTCTGACACCAAACCAATAATATGTAACGGCTCATTCTTATTCTTGGCGCGCTGTACAGCGCCAGCTATTGCACCATTTTCAGCAAAACTACCATCTTCGATAGCGTCACCTATCTTGACTAGATCCTGCCGTAATACGGCACCCGCCCCGATGGTTAGATGCCCCACCTCTGAGTTTCCCATCTGACCCTCTGGCAATCCCACAGCGCGGCCTGAAGCCTCCAGAAGACAGGTCACATTCTGCGACAGAATTCTATCCAAATTATGGGTGTCTGCAAGCGCAACTGCATTGTCTGCTTTAGATGGGTTAACACCAATACCATCCATAATAATCAGCAGTACCCGGCGACGTGGTGGCTCCTTGAACACCGTCATCAGATGCCCCCTCTATCGCTATGGCCCAGAATCTTTTTCATCGCTCGGTTTGGAATCGATTTCCTCGTCATGATTGTCAGTCAGGCTATTGCGATAGCCACCGGATGCATTGGGTTTTTGAACCAATGAAGGATTAACGTTCGTTGTGACATTGTCCTGATTGCCTGCCTCAGAGCTGGGCGTCTCGGTATTCTGTTTGTGGGTGTCTGGTTTGTCTTTCTGTTTGTGGGTGTCTGGTTTGTCTTCTGAACGCTTCACTTGTGATTTATGGGTGTCTTCTGTGTTTTCATCGGCGTTGTAGTGACGTTCGCGGGCGATGCCTGCGTCGCTGATGCGTTGTTTGTAGGTTCTGGAGAACACAATGCCGACTTCATAGAGCAGCCACATGGGGATGGCGAGCAGTGTTTGGGAAATCATGTCCGGTGGCGTTAGGAACATTCCTATCACGAATGCCGCGACAAATACGTAGGGACGTATCTTGACTAATTGTTCGGGAGTCGTCAGACCCACGGCGACAACCAGGACGGTGGCAACAGGCACTTCGAATGCGATGCCAAACGCGAAGAACAGGGTAATGACAAAATCTAGATAACGACCAATGTCAGTACTAACGGTGACACCTTCTGGCGCAACACTGGTAAAAAAGCCGAACACCAGTGGAAAGACCACAAAATAGGCGAAGGCCACTCCCAGATAAAACAATCCGGTACTGGACACCAATAAGGGTACGACCAGCTTTTTCTCGTGGGAATACAACCCAGGTGCCACAAATGACCAAATTTGGTAGAGCAGATACGGTACCGCTAGAAACACGCACAGCATCAGCGTTAATTTGAACGGAATAAAAAACGGTGCGGCAACATCAATGGCAATCATCTGACTGTCCGGCAGATGTTTGAGTAGCGGTGCCGCCAGTGCCGTGTAGATGCTGTCTGCAAACCAAAACAGACAAAGAAACAGGATGCCCACGGCCAGCAGCATCTTGAGCAATCTGTCTCTAAGCTCAATGAGGTGCGATAGAAATCCCTGTTCTTCTTGGACTGCTGAGTCTG
>CALKXZ010000433.1 GCA_938003775.1 uncultured Granulosicoccus sp.
ATATGGGTGGACACAGTGCCAGCATGGCGGTGTCACTAGTGTTGTGGGTACTCATCGCATTGATACTGTGGCGCACGCTGCCTTTTCACCCACACAGTAGCTTTGGAAAGGCAAACTACATCACACTACTACGCGCAGTCGTGACGACCATTGTGGCAGGACTGATACCAACGGCTCATCTGGTGTTCGCCAACGCTCAACACACAGCACAATGGCTATTAACAGTTGTCGTTGTTGTAACGCTGGCACTGGATGGTGTGGATGGTTATCTGGCCAGAAACAGTGGCCTGTCCTCAAAATACGGTGCCCGTTTCGATATGGAAATTGATGCGCTGCTGGCCCTGGTTCTCGCACTGCTTATCTGGCGCACAGGCTCTGTGGGTGCTTGGGTGCTGGGTCTGGGCATCATGCGCTACGCTTTCGTACTGGCCGGTGTCTGGCTCACACCGTTGCGAGCGCCACTGCTGCCATCACTGCGCCGAAAAACCGTGTGTGTTATTCAGCTGGCGGCTTTGTGTATGATGCTCACACCCATCGTCACCGGCAACCTTGCTGTGTGTATCGGGGTTACCGCGCTATGTTGCCTGGCTGCGTCGTTCGCTCGAGACATCATCTGGCTGTACACACATCAACGCACCTGAGCAACAGTGGACCTTGTTAATAGCAAGCCGGGCGCACAACCCAGTAGCGACACAGCACCGTATAGCATACTAGTGGCAACCCCCACTTCACCGGACAACCCAGCCAGTGGCCACAAAGACAACGCAGCAGCTTCCCGCACGCCCCAGCCACCGATGGACAAAGGTATGAGCATACTGAGCAAGACCATGGGTACCACAGTAATCATAGCCACCAACGGCAAAGGTTGTTGCAAGGCTGTGGCCGCACACGCAAAGACAGCCAAGTACGTACAAAGGATCAATATACTCAGCACACCCTGAACAAGCCATTGATGATCAAGCAACCAAGCTTGTTTAATCGCCGGACCAAATCCTGCCAAAAAACGAGCAACCGGCCCGACATTTTGGCGTATGGTTACCCAGATAATAATGCCGATGACAATTGCAATTACCACAGTGATGCTCAAAAGATCTTTGCCCAGTCCTGGCACGTCCTGTCGAATCAAGATGGGCCACAGCAACCAGCCAGTCAGCGTCACCACAAACAGTGCAATTTGACCAGCCAGTCGTTCCAGCATGACACTGTGCGCCATCGTGCCGTGACCTTGCGATCGCCGATTGCGATAGATACGCGCAGCATCGCCAGTGATTCCACCGGGCATACTCAGATTCATAAGGGTCGCCAGATAGTACTCCCGCACAGCATGCACAACACTCAATGTGTGCCCGAGCCGAACAGCTGTTACCTGCCAACGCACAGCGGACAGCACCACCTGTATCTGCACAATGGCCAGACCTACAACAACCCATCGCCAGTCGGTGCCTTGAAACAACTGGACCGTGGCTCGTACGTCGATCAGCCACCCTACTCCGAGCAACAACACCATTACCAGCCCGATGCGTAGCACGCGATCCATCAGCAACCAGTTGCCTGATCTACCACTGTTCGCATCACTCGGTCAGTTGCTGATCTCGCTACTTGTTTTGCTGGCAGTGTTGTTGTTTCCCGGGCATCCGAAAGATTTCGTTGCCGCAAGCCTAGTTCGCTTACCACTTGAGCTTCCTGTTCTGGTTTTTTTTCTGATGCTGGTTAAGGGGCGCGGCAATCGCTGGCTGTGTGCGTTTGTGGTGCTGTTAATGGGATTGTTATTACTGCTAAGGCTGGCTGACCTGGGTTCCTATCTAGCATTTAATCGTCGCTTTAGTCCGTTGCTTGAATGGCACCTGATTGCAGATGGGTGGAATCTTGCATCCACGAGCATAGGTGTCACCGAGGCCGTTGCAATTAGTGTAGTAGTTTTGATACTACTCGTGCTGCTGGGCTGGATACTATACCGGTGCCTGCGCACTATAGCCCGAGTTGGTGGAACCACGCGTAAAACACTGTTGGCTGTGTGTATTGTTACGGCGACAACTGGCCTTATTGCCCTGAGTGCTGAACGTTGGTACGACTACTCAAGCCCGATAGAGGCGAAGCTACTACCCGAGCTCGGCACGCGTGTTACCACCATCAGAAAATCGATTACCGATCAACAGGTGTTTGTCGACCAACTACAACACGACGCGGTGCTTGATGTACACACACCAACGTTTAGTGCGCTGTCAGGTCGCGATATTATTCTTGTGTTTGTTGAATCCTATGGGCGTGGTTATCTCGACGCACAACGCTATGCACAACGCGCTAAAACACGACTGGCAGCCGTGACAGATACAATCGCTGGAGCTGGGCTAAACATGCGTAGCGGATGGCTTACGTCGCCGATCAGGGGCGGTCGTAGCTGGTTGGCACATGCCACCTTGCAATCAGGGTTGTTGGTGAGTAACCAGGCCCGATTTGACCGGCTGATAACAACCAACCGCCAGTCTCTGACTCGCCTATTCCAACAAGCCGGTTGGCATACCATCGGACTGATGCCGGCCATACAATTTCACTGGCCTGAAGGGACATGGTACGGCTACAACGAATTACATACCAACAATGAGATGGCGTACTCAGGGGACAGATTTGGCTATGTCACCATGCCAGACCAATACACATTGTCACACTTTGAAACCGCCGTGCGTCATCAGCAAAACAAGCCTGTTATGGCGACACTGGCGTTGCTGAGCACGCACGCGCCGTGGACACCGCTACCAAAAAAAATAGACTGGTCATTAGTGGGCGATGGATCAGTTTACGACGGCTCATACCGATTCGGTGAACCCATCAGTTGGAAATTCCGGTCAAAAGTGCAGGACATGTATGCCGATTCGTTTGACTACACGCTAGATGTAATCGGAGAATACGCAGCACGCTATGCCGACGATGCCATGATCATCATCGTCGGCGATCACCAACCCCCGCCAATTATTAATGGTTGGGGAAAAAGTGCTGATGTGCCCATTCACATTATTACCCGCGACACTGCGTTGCTGGAGCGGCTTCCGGATGAATTCTGGGTGAACGGCATGATACCCAATGACGCCATCAGGAGCCAATCCATGGCAAGTTTTCGCCAGAGCCTGTCTACCTTGTTTGAACAGTAAACAGACTCGTTCGCACCCAGGTTGACACTAACGCTAACACCTTATTTGTCCTGGTTCGCTTCAATCTCAATAATCAATTCGATATCATCGCCGACGATGCCATTGGCCACCCCATAGTTCATACCATAGGCGCTGCGTTGCAAAGAGCCGCGAGCCGACACGCCCAACGTAAAGCGTTTATGTCCAAACGGGTATTTGTCGGATTTGTTCAATGTCACATCTAAGCTTAACGGCAAACTCTGCCCTAACAGCGCTAACTGACCGATCACAGTACCGGAGCCACTGGCACCCAAAGTTGCATCAGTGGCACTAAACACCATTTGCGGGTGTTTTTTGACGTTGAGAAAGTCTTTGCTACGAACGTGTTTATCACGCTTTTTATTGTCGCTGTTAACACTGGCGGTTTTAACGACAATGCTAACGTCTGATACGGTTTGCGTATCAGCATCGTACAAAAACGATCCAGAAACATCGGAAAAATGTCCCAGGGTTTTAGCATAACCAACATGCTCTATCAGGAACGCCACCGTGGTGTGCGCAGAATCAAGTGTGTAGCGTTCAGCGGCCGCCCACGATGATGACAGTGGGGATGCCATGAAAAACAGGCAGACTAAGGGTTTGAGTATTTTGAGCATATGTATGTTTCCTGTGTCAACACAATGTATGAGTACGGCTCAGCATACCCGCTACCAGCGTAGCGGTATACCACCTGACACTCAAAATTTTCAACCAGTGACTCACGCGTACCCTGTAATAAATCATCAAAAAAAACGGCGATAACCACTTACACGGTGATCGGTTGACAAGCCCCTAGAAAACGCTTAACGGTTTCAGCCATACCAAACTCCACTGCATCTGCAGTCAAGCCATGGCCAATAGACACCTCTGCCAGATAAGGTATATGTTTGATCAGTTCAGGCAGGTTTGCAACGGTCAAGTCATGCCCTGCATTGACTTGTATCCCCTGAGCCTTAGCTGCATCAGCAGTTGCACAAAGCTTTGCCAATTCCTGCCTCATCAGCGGTTCATTGTTATAAGCACCACCATACGGACCCGTGTAGAGTTCAATTCGATCACAGCCCGTATCACAAGCCCACTTAACTTGTTCAACATCTGCATCAGCGAACAGAGACACGCGCATGCCCGCACCTTGCAAGCGGGCAACAATGGGCGCAAGCATGGTGTGATGAGATTTACAATCCCAACCATGATCAGACGTCGCCTGACTCGGATCATCAGGTACTAGCGTTACCTGTTCGGGACGATTCTGCTCTACCAGCTTGAGAAATTGCTCGGTAGGAAAACCTTCAACATTGAATTCACAGTGCGCAAATTCTTCGTCAATCAACGAGCGTAGTTCATGCACATCGGTAAAACGCGTGTGTCGTTGGTCTGGTCGTGGGTGAACAGTCAAGCCATGCGCGCCATGTTGTAACGCAATTCGCCCAATGCCGGTAACACTGGGCCAGGGTAGATCACGCCGATTGCGAAGCTGGGCAACGGCGTTCAGATTGACAGACAGTTGAGTGGCCATGGCAGGTTGTTAAACAAATGATAGAGACAGGGAAATCAGTATAGCCAAGTTGGAACCCAAACTTTCACATACACAGGATTCACCGGTGCCACTTCTACCACTTCTACCACTTCTACCACTTCCACCACTTCCACCACTTCCACCAAATCTATTTAACCAGTTCTGTATCGTTCCAGACAGCCACCCAGCCAAACCAGAAGGCACGGTGTGCGGGGAGCCTGGGTAGTGGTGGTAACTGTTCATGACTCAACCCTGATTCGGACAATTGCCAGAGGCGATCCTGATCATCAATCACCGATGAGTCCCCATCAAAACTGACGAACTGAACATTGCCGGGATCATAAACACGATTAGCACCACTACCATCAGTCAACACAACCAGTTGCTGACCATCCAGCTCATGATGAAAGACGGGATTGTCGGCCAGAAAATCAGCACTGATGGCTAGCCGCTGGTCCGTTATTTCCGGAAACTGCAAAGCCAGTATTTCATCTTTGTTCTTTAGTCTATCGTCAGTGCTGGGAACTGCAAACATCAGTTCATCCGTTGCAAAGTAATCCCTGTAGGCAACCCCTTCATCATAGTCCCTGTTATGTCCAGTACTGAGCGATAACGCTGTTGTCTGCGGATGGCGACGTCGCCATTCACCCCAGGTAGTGGTCACAACAAAACTACGCTTTAGTTCGATACCTTTGCCAACCAATGGCCCCACTATCGGTCGTCCCCAGGTGGTATTCCAAAGCGATTGCGTCGCCTTGTCATACATGACTTTATTGGATCGATACAAGAAACCACTGGTACCTACTTCATGCTTAACACCCTGATGGTCGGTTTCATACAGAATGAGCGCGCCGCACAGCGTGCAGTAAACACCGGCGAAGTCGACACCACCAATGTTATCGACAAACATCTCATGCCAAGCAAGTATGCGCTTTGGATACGCCCGCGCATCACCGTTGATTTGCACACCAAACACGACATTATCATCATCCAAATAAGTAGCTTCACTGGCAGGGATCATCAACGGGGAACGCAGTGGCGGAATACCATCCTGTGCAACACCACCCCAGCGTATTTCATCCAATCGAACAGTTGTTTCCCGTGCATCGTCAAAATATTCGGCAAACAACGGATCAAGATATTGATAAAGTTCGGACTTAAAACTGGCGTAATGCGGATGCCTGTTCTCCTCTTGTGCCCACAGCCAGATGTACCAGGCATTCAAATCCCGGCCATGACCGGCACCGGTTTTGTCTTCGATGAGGTCGAACAATGCACTGGTTAATTCAGGATTACGTGAAAAACGAATGGACTCTATGACCATTGGCAACATACCAGGATGCCAGCTTTGACTGAGACGACCCACTTCACTGTCCACGTCAGTTGACTCACCCGTTAGCAGATCGACAAACAGTGCTGGTACGTCGCCAGGCAACAGTTCAGCTCGACTTTCGGCGACAGCGTCTTTAGTGTCAGTTGCATCTGACGCAGCCAGTGATTGTCCGAACACTAATACACCGGCTAGAGCTAAAAACGGTACCACCATGCGCAGGCGCAGCTGAGTAATTGAAATGTTGGGTAATTGCATGGGTACCGTGTCAAAGTGAAAGACAAATACTCAGAGATGTGCTGACCCTGACAAGTTCCCTGCTCACTTCCCTGCTCACTTCCCTGCTAACTCTCACGCTAACTACCCACTAACTCCGCTGCCAATTTGCCAAAAAAACTTGCAACACATTCAACACCATCGAACTAATCTGTTCTCTGTCCAAGAAAACGACAAATTCAACGGTGCGCGCGTCAGTCAGCATTCGGCCCGCACTGTGTCGAAGAATGTCAATGCATACTAGCCAACAATACGGACTAAAATCTGTATTTGAAACTAGTCTGAAAAATCACGGCCGAGTTCGTATCGTAATCAGCCGTGCTGAATGACTGATCCAGGTACTCGACCCGGAACCGCAAGTCGGTACTGGCAGCCAACTTCACACCGTATTTCAGACCCAGTGTCGAACTGGTCATGGTATCGAGTCGATAGTCGGCACTGGCAAATCCGTTTTCCGGCAAAATCGGATTCAGCCCCTCATCCACACGCAGCCTGCGATTATAAAAATCCGCCGCTGTTTGTCGATACAATCGTAGGTGTGGTTCCAGATAGTGGCGCTTGCTCAGTTGATGCCGATAACGCACGTCTGCGGTATGTGACTGTACGCCCCAGTCATCCTGATACAGGCGATAACTCAGGTGAATCGTGTTAATCGTATCTTTTATCTGATGAACAACCTTGCCAAAGACCGTCGTTCGAAAACGCGATGCGGGTCGGCTATCATGAAAATTAGCCAGAATGCGATCCTGATCATCAGCAGCGCTAATAATTTTATAAGGGTCGGAATGATACCCTTCTGATAATCCGAACGAGACAGTTGCCTGAGCAATCGTACTGCGATTAAGTACTCGACTAACACCCAACAATCCATCAACCGTGTCGCGTGAACCTTCGCTAAAAGGCCGACCTTGTTGCACGTTGCCCAACGGTTCTGGTGTAGAACCCGAATCACTTCTGTAAATGGTGTCGGTTGTCAGCGCCAGACCAGCGTTATAAGTGGTGATCTTATCGACTGACTCCCGCGCGATACCGACATTGGCACCCAGTGATTCGTAATCAGATTCTTGTGAAACGACACCGCCATAGGACAGTGTCAACCCGCGGCTGTGCTCACGCTCGACTCCCAGCCCCGCCTGTATTCGTGTGTCCTCAAACTCACCGAGTGAGTAGTCTCCCCCACTACCTGCGCTAACGCCACTACCTGATGCACTGGTATAGCTAACCGCAGAATCACTGCTGCGAATCGCCCCAGTAGGTGATGCCCCAGACATTGTATCGTGCACCAGGCTAACACTGACAACACCCTGGTCACTGATGCGATTGAGATTGGCTAACGTCTTTGAAACCGACACACGATCATCGGCTTCGGTATACGACAGGTAGGAGGTATCAACCTGCCACGGTGACTCGACAGCCTGCACCTCGCTGGTACCAGCCGCAGCAATTAATGAACATGCAGCCAATCTCAGTCTGTGCTGCAGCGTGCTCATCAGTTGCAGCCGCAACCACCGCCTTGCACACGGGCACCACCTGATGACGCTTCTTTGGAAAAATAAATATGCTCGTCAACACCTTGCTCCAACGGGTCGCTGACCAACTGCATGTTTTCGCCAGCCAGTGCGCCCCGCTGCCAGGGCTTTACATCGCTGATGGTCAGAATGTCACGTGTTGTGGAACACCCACTTAGCAGTGTGACACAGACACCAACAGTGGCCAGATGAGAGAACTTGAATCGAAACATGAGTACATGCCTGAGGGTCGAAGACGCAAGCGCCGCTTTTCGTCTGTGATCCTTAGCGGCATGTAACGGCGCAGGTTTAAGTCACGGGTTAACAGGCTGCCACTTATTGAGTGTCGCGTTGACACCAATACGTGACGCCGTGCTCATCAAGAAACTGCTCAGCATCTGCTCCTTGTAGTAAAGCCAGAGTAGACAGAATACCGGCTTCCGTGCAGGTATTGCCCGCAACTGTGACCGATGACGGCGCATTCTCAACCGGCCAGCCTGTTAATGGATTGAGCACATGACTGTAGCGCACACCGTTTTTCAAGAGAAAACGACGTGCATCGCCACTGGTGGTCAAAGCTCCGCGCGCAAGCGCTATAGTCTTGATGGATGGCAGCCCCTGTTGAACTGACTCGATACCCACAGACCACGAACCAGCGCTAGCGGGCGCTTTCGCCGCATGCAGGTCGCCACCGAAATTGACCAGGAACGGTGCCTGACAATGTGCAGATAGAACAGCCACGGTCCTGTCGACTGCGTACTCTTTACCGATACCTCCTAAGTCAATCTGCATACCCGGTGGGCAGGTAAAACAAGGATTACTCCAGGTTACTTTCTGCCAGCCTACATGATGCAACAACTGCGCTACGGCATCGGCGTCCGGCACTCGATCTGACCCATCGAAACGCCATACTTCTCTGAGTACACCGGATGTGATATCAAACAGACCCTCCGATAACAGATAACACTGATTCGCAAAATCGAGTATGTTGGCTGTTTCAGCATCGACAGTAATCGTCTGACCATTAGCCGTATTGATACGGTGTACTACGTTGTCATGGCGATAACGACTAAACAGCTTCTCTATGCGCTCGGCTTCCCGTTGTGCAAGCCGTGTTAAGTGCGTAGCCTGCTTCTTGGACTTGATTTCAACCTGTATCTCGCAGGGGCTCGCCATCGCACGGAATTCGCCTACCCACACAGCGCCTCGCTGGGTTAGCTTGATAGCACGATGCTCTCCCGTGTTCATGTTACAAACACTAATTATCTCATCATGGGACAGTACTACCGCCTTTGATGTAATACACAATGAGGCCTTTCATGAGTAGTCCAGGCTGAAGGGCACCCACTGTTTCGCTATCGTGTAATTTAAGTGCGCTGAGCACCATGATACAAATTAACCACATGCCGCGCCTCTGCAAAAAACAACCAACGCTCCACAAACACACCCGCATAGGCACTGGCGGCCGCCAACATAAGTGACCCGAAACCAACAGCACCGAACATTCCGCTAACCAGCAGTAGTGGCAGCACAAACGCCAACAGCAGGCTAATGACTCGCAGCCAAATCAATTTCACCTTGTCTGCCTGAAAACCAAATTCTTTGGTTAAGAAGGTATCGCTACTATGACCCACATCCAGCAGACGAACAGTGGCACGAGTAAAACCCAAGGCGGTATTAATAGTCGGGCCGGCAGGTTGTCCGATCCAGTAAAAATAGACGAGTTTGACCAGTGCTGCCACGACCAACACCACTAGCACAACACTTAACAAGCGGCTTATGGGCAACGCTTGCTGCGCCAGCATCAGGCCCAATATTAGCGAACCGAGCAACAAACCCAGCATGACAAAGTTAACAGGGGTGAGCGCTGTATGCCACTGACGAATTGTTTTCAGCGATGCGTAAATCATGGCCGTACACACCAGAATAATGATAGCCAGCATGGCGGTCAGAACACCGAAGATATTCGTACCACTGGTATTGCCAAGGAAAAATTCACACCCGAGCCAGATCAGGCTCAATGGGTAGAACAGTACAGCAAAAACCGCCTCACGCGACAACCAGGATGTCTTAAACCGGGTGAACGATCGCCACGCATTTTTAGGATTAGCCAGATGAAAGGTTGAGGACACTAAACCCGCTGTGACCAGCACCAGCCCAACAACACCCATGGCCGTGACCTGATCCGGATTAATACCCGGCGCCAGACCAGCCAGCCTGGCAAAGCCGAGTAGGATCAACACGCCATAACC
>CALKXZ010000434.1 GCA_938003775.1 uncultured Granulosicoccus sp.
ACCTATCGGTACACACTTCGCGCCGCACAATCCTGCGTATGTCGATCTGACAGCGCAGTCGGCTTACGATCCGGAGAAAGCTAAGGCTCTACTCAAAGAAGCAGGTCATGAAGGTGGCTTAACCGTTTCATTAAAACTGCCTCCACCTGCCTACGCTCGACGCGGCGGTGAAATTATTGCAGCGCAGCTTCGCGACGTCGGTATCAGCGCTGAGATAGAAAACCTGGAATGGGCACAATGGCTTGAACAGGTATTTAAGGGTAAGGATTTCAATCTAACCATCGTGTCTCATACTGAACCAATGGACATTGGCGTTTATGCCAACCCGGATTATTACTTCCAGTACGACAATGCGCAATTACAAACCTTAATGACGGCCTTCGCGACCGAAACTGATCAGGACACACGCAGCGGTATGCTGCAACAGGCGCAGCAGATCATTGCCGATGATTATGTCAACGGCTACCTGTTCCAATTGGCCAAGACGGGTGTTGCGAACAGTAAAATTAAGGGGCTGTGGGAGAACTCCCCCACCCAGGCTAACGACTTGACGGCGGTCTATTGGGAGGACTAGTAGTTCGTTACTATCAATTGTCTGCACACCTAGCCTGGACTAGTCATGAAATCTTCAGTTCCTTGTCAATGGAATTGGCGCTTCATGACTAGTGTGGGCTAAAGGTTGCGTTAGTTCAGCAATGCTGGGTCATCTATGCTTCGGTATCTAGTCAGGCGAGTGGTGTCGCTGCTGGCGACCTTGCTGGTGGCAAGCCTGATTGTATTTGTTGTGATAGAAGTGGTACCCGGTGACCCTGCCTCTTACATGCTGGGTATGAATGCGCAGCCCGATACCGTTGCGGCGTTGCGAGCTGAACTCGGGCTGGACCAGTCGAAACCTGCACGCTATATCAGCTGGCTGACCGGCATGCTGCAAGGTGACTTTGGTCAGTCATACACTTACAAAACTCCAGTTGCCGATATGGTGCAGGATCGTTTGTGGATATCGCTGCCACTGTCGCTGTACGCACTGGCACTGTCTGTGTTTATCGCGTTTCCAGCTGGCATCTTGGCTGCCAGTCGGCGCGGGGGTGTTTCCGATACAGCAGTCATGGGGTTTACTCAGCTGGGCATTGCGGTTCCCAATTTCTGGTTTGCGCTGCTACTGGTGCTGCTCTTCGCCGTTAAGCTCGGCTGGTTTTCTGCCGGTGGTTTTGCCGGTTGGGAGAGCGGTGTTTTCCAGGCCATGAAATCATTGACCTTACCAGCGATAGCATTGGCGTTGCCTCAAGCGGCCATACTAACGCGAGTCATGCGCTCTGCATTGCTGGATGTATTGGGTGAGGATTTTATGCGTACCGCACGGGCTAAGGGCTTGAGTGCTCGGCAGGCCTTACTGCGCCATGCTTTAAGAAACGCCATGATTCCAGTGCTAACCATCATCGGTTTGCAGTTCTCGTTTCTCATTGCTGGCGCTATCATCATCGAGAACGTATTTTTTCTGCCAGGCCTGGGTCGCCTGATATTCCAGAGCATTGCGCAGCGTGATCTGATTGTGGTGGAAAGCGTGGTAATGCTGCTGGTATTTGCCGTTGTTATGGTGACATTTCTGGTTGATCTAGCCTATGCCTGGGTTGATCCGCGGTTACGGCACGCGCATCGATGAAACTGCAAACGGTACTGCCGGGTGCGTTGCTGGTGTTGCTGGTACTGGCTGGTGCGTTACTCAGCTATGTGTGGACACCGTTCGAGGTGACCACGCTCGATATTCGCAACAAGCTGGATACACCGGGTGCAACACATTGGCTGGGTACGGATCATCTGGGGCGCGACATCCTGTCGATGTTGATGGTTGGTGCACGCACCTCCATCGCTGTGGCACTGGTGGCGGTGGGAATTGGTATGGGCGTGGGTGTGCCGTTGGGTTTGCTGGCTGCCGCTCAGCGTCAGTCCTGGGTGGATGAACTGATCATGCGCGGCAATGATCTGGTATTTGCGTTTCCAGCATTGCTAATTGCCATCATGATTACTGCCGTGTTTGGCCCCGGTGCGGTCAATGCCATTATTGCCATCGGTATATTCAACATACCGGTGTTTGCTCGCCTGACCCGTGGTGCGACCTTGAGTCTATGGACGCGTGAATTTGTTCTGGCAGCTAGAGTTGCAGGCAAGGGTGCGCTGCGCATTTCGGTCGAACACCTACTGCCTAACATAACCAACCTTCTGATCGTTCAAGGCACGATTCAATTCTCGCTGGGCATACTGGCTGAAGCCGGATTGTCTTATGTGGGCTTGGGCGCTCAGCCACCGATACCCAGCTGGGGTCGCATGCTTGCTGACAGCCAGACTTTAATTACACTTGCGCCACACCTGGCCTTATTTCCGGGGCTTGCCATTGTTATAACCGTGTTGGGCTTGAATCTACTGGGTGATGGTCTGCGCGATTGGTTGGACCCGAGGCTACGTCGTGAGCGTTGATCAATTCCCGAGTGCGGAATCGGATCATCCGGGTGAATTGTCGTCGGTGGTCTCTTCGAACACGGGCGATGCACCGGCGCAGTGTCTGCTAAAACTGGAGCGGGTCGGCCTGACGATTCACGGCACACCCATACTCAACGATATTGGTTTTACGCTTGAATCTGGCAAAACATTGGGCATTATTGGTGAGAGCGGTTCAGGCAAGTCCATGACCGCACTGTCCATCATGCAACTTCTGCCGCGTGGTAGCAAATTATCGGGTCGTATTCAGTTTGCTAATCAGCAACTGCAGCAGCTACCCGAGCAGATGCTGTGCGATATTCGAGGTGGTGATATCGGCATGATTTTCCAAGAGCCCATGAGCGCCTTGAATCCGGTGAAGACTATTGGTGACCAGGTCAGTGAAAGTATTCAACTTCACCGACAGGTGAGTCGGTACGAGGCAGTTACGCTAACGGCGAAAACGCTTGAACGAGTGGGACTGCCCAACAAGGCATTTCCACTGAGCCGTTATCCGCATGAGTTATCCGGTGGTCAGCGCCAACGTGTTGTGATAGCTATAGCCGTTGCCTGTCAGCCTAAGCTGCTTATTGCGGATGAGCCGACCACGGCGCTGGATGTCACAACACAGGCAGGTATTCTAGAGCTGCTGAAATCACTGCAACACGACGAGGATCTGGCGCTGATGTTAATCACGCACGATCTGGCAGTAGTCTCAAACATGGCAGATGATGTCGTGGTGATGAACCAGGGATCGATCGTTGAGCAGGGTGACCTTGGTGCGGTATTCCATCGACCGTCGCACAGCTATACACGCAGGTTGTTTGACGCATCAGTACTGACTCAGCTAACCCGCGATACGCGTGCAATGCGTATTGATTCATCCGCTAAGCCTTTGCTTCAGGTGGAACAACTGGTGTGTGAGTACCCCATTAAACGCACCTCTTTGTTAGGTCCAGCCAGGAGCTTTCGTGCGGTTGATGATGTCAGTTTTGATATTTATCACGGTGAGAGTGTGGGTCTGGTGGGTGAAAGCGGGTGCGGTAAGTCCACGCTGACGCGTGCCTTATTGGGGCTGATGAAGCTGCACAGTGGTTCGATTTTGCTCAATAGTGAATCTGTCAGTGCTAAACAGGAGGTATCACGGGCTGCACGACGTCAGATGCAGGTAGTGTTTCAGGATCCCTATGGTTCGTTCAACCCGCGGCATAAGGTTGGGCGGCTGGTCAGTGAACCGTTGTTTGTTCTGGCACAGCAACCAGATGCTTCCGAAGCACGGCAACGGGTGCACGATGCACTGGCGAGTGTGGGGATGAATAGCGCAGATACCGATAAATTTATTCACGAATTTTCCGGAGGACAACGACAACGCATCGCTATTGCCCGCGCTTTGATCACTGAACCTTCACTGATCATTCTTGATGAGGCCGTATCGGCATTGGATGTGTCGGTGAGAGCACAAGTACTAAGGTTGTTGGATACGCTGGCAAACGACAAAGGCTTGGCCTATTTATTTATCTCACACGACCTATCGGTGGTTCAGCGTGTCAGTGATCGGGTGATGGTGATGCGTCATGGCAAGATTGTCGAACGTGGTCAGACGCAATCTGTATTCACTGACCCACAGCATGACTACACGCAGCAACTCATAGCGGCGGCGCCGCAGCTGAAAGTACAGGAGCGCAATTGAAGACAACAGCATCACTGACGTGGCAAGCCGGTCAGCGAAACCTGATTACCGATGTACCAGGCTTGAAAGTTGGCAATGCAGCAGACGCGCATATTAAGTCAGGCGTGACCGTGTTGACAGCGGATCAGCCTTTCATTGCCAGTGTGGATGTCATGGGCGGGGCACCGGGTACACGTGAGACCGATTGCAAAAGTTCCAGAACGGTATGCATATTTTTCT
>CALKXZ010000435.1 GCA_938003775.1 uncultured Granulosicoccus sp.
ATCATGAATATCGCCGCTATCTATGCCCCACGAACTCAAGGAGCCTGCACAAATGACGTCAACCAGTTATCGTAGCGCAGGCTCCATTCTTGGATCATATGTGCACTGGTTATCACTATCGGATCAACGCGTGCCACTAAGTGATGGACTTCATGTATTGATGTCAATGCACCCTGCGCGTCCGCCAAATGAGCTTATCAATGAGTCACCTTTACCGCCTCAGTGAACCCGTTCTTCGTACACCAATTGACGGGGCTACAACTACTATCGGATAGAGTCATAGGTCAGCTGTCAATCGAGTGGATTCAACGCATAAATACAGGCTCAGACGCGCACGGCAACATTTTTCGAACTAACTACCTTGGACTGCGTCGCAAGGTGCGCGCGATCCACCAGAAAATCACTTTAATTTGAAGCCAGCAAGCCGCTATATTCTTCACTTCAAACTGTGCATGCCAGGGCAAGCGGAAGATGGACATTAACGCACTACTAAAGAGACTTGTCGACTTTGACGGATCTGATTTGTATCTGGCAACCGGTGCGCCTCCGAGTGCTAAATTCTCCGGTGAATTAACAGCGCTCAGCGATGTTGCATTTGAACATGGCGAAGTTGAAGCCATTGCCAGGCAAGTTATGAACGAGGAGCAACAGGAGGAGTTTGATCGCGAGCTGGAGATGAATTTGGCGATTGCTCTTGAGGGCATAGGGCGTTTTCGTTTAAATATTTTCAAACAGCGCAATGAAGTCTCGCTAGTGGCTCGCAACATACAGACGGAAATTCCGAAGTTTGATGATTTGGGATTGCCTGAAATACTGAAAGAAGTCATCACCGCAAAAAACGGATTGGTCTTGTTCGTCGGTGGTACAGGATCAGGTAAATCGACATCACTGGCAGCATTGATAGATCATCGCAATGCGTTCAAGGGTGGCCATATCATCACCATTGAAGACCCGGTCGAGTATGTCCATCCTCACAAAAAATGTATTGTTAATCAACGCGAGGTGGGCGTTGATACAAACAGTTTTCATGCCGCCCTGAAAAACACCCTTCGGCAAGCACCGGATGTGATCCTGATAGGCGAAATTCGAGATCGTGAAACCATGGAGCATGCCGTTTCTTTCGCAGAAACAGGGCATTTGGCTATTTCTACCCTACACGCTAACAACGCTAATCAGGCGCTGGATCGCATCATCAATTTCTTTCCTGATGAACGCAAGGCTCAGCTGCTACACGACTTAGGTAACAACATCCGAGCCATCGTTTCCCAGCGTTTGGTCCCCACTGTTGATGGGAAACGTTGTGCTGCAATCGAGATACTGCTCGGTTCGCATACCATCAAACAAATGATCATGAAAAATCAGTTATCGGATATTAAAGAGGCCATGCAGAAATCCGAAAACCAGGGCATGAAAACTTTCGACAGCGCACTATTTGATTTAGCGCAATCCGGACGAATCACCCAAGACGAGGCGCTCAAAAACGCCGATTCTGCGAACAATCTGCGGCTGCGTTTTAAACTCAACGGCCCAGCCAATGACGAAGACCAAAGCGAGCTTCTACTCCGTGGTCAGCTACCGAGTCAAACGGCGGCCGCTAAGGCTGCACAAGAGGCGAAAGAGGCCGTTAATTCCACGGATGATTCTGAACCGGGTGCTGACACCGACTGCAACAAAGCCACTGCTCCACCCAATCTCGACATACATGAAGCCATGGCAGCAAAAATAGCCAATCACAAGGCTGCTAACGACGCTTCTGAATCAAACGATTTAGCCAAAAACACCGGGGGCCTTGAAGCTGCGGCGGCGGCGTTCGAGTTGTCACTGGAAGAGGACCCAGAGCCAGAAGCACCACCAGCAGACGTCGATGACAACGTCGAGGAGGCACCACAGTTTGGCATGGGCCGTATCGGCTAACCCCTACCTTTTTCGGGTTCGGCTCATGCAACCCACTGTCTGCAAGCACAGGTGTACGGAAACTTTCGAAGCAATTGCGGACACACAGATGAATCGACGCGTTATCCTCTGCACCTATGAGCGATACTGTCCGATTCCTGCACACCGCCGATCTCCACCTCGACTCCCCACTACGCTCCCTAGCCGCACGTGATGCGGCACTGGGGACACTCATCCAAGACGCCAGCCGTACAGTCCTACGAAGCATTGTAGATCTGGCACTGGAGGAGCAGGTAGATGCACTGATCATAGCCGGTGACCTGTTCGATGGTGATCAACGAGATGTATCTACTGCTATGGTGTTGCAGCGAGAGTTTCGACGGCTCAACGATGCTTGTGTACCCGTGTTCATCATTTGGGGTAATCATGACGCCGAGGCCAGACTACTCGGAATTATTGACTTTCCCGATAATGTCCATGCCTTTAGTGACAAAGGGGAAACGCACTATTTCGCTGATGAGCAGGCGGCCGTTCACGGCGTCAGTTTCTCTAAACGTAGCACGCCTAAATCACTCTTGGATAAGTATCCGGCACCTGTCTCCGACTGCTTCAACATTGGCATGTTACATACGAGCCTAACGGGATCGGATGGCCACAACAACTATGCGCCTTGCACGGTCGAACAACTCATTAACATGGGTTATGACTATTGGGCGTTGGGGCATATACACACCCGCCAAGTCCATCATGAAGACCCCGCTATTGTCATGCCTGGCAATCCGCTGGGACGACATATCAATGAGGCAGGTAGGCGCACTGTTAGTATTGTGACGCTAGCACCGAGAAAGGCTCCAGCAATGAGTGAACACGAATTAGCACCTGTTCGCTTTGAACGTATTTTCGTGCCCATAGACGGTATCGAATCCCGCCATTTGGCGGTTGATCAAATCATTCAAACAATCAAACTACAACGAGATGCACTGGACACCCCACATCTCATCGCTCGCGTGCACCTGCAAGGTGCTACTGAATTACGCTCTGTGTATCAGCGAAATAGTCCTGCATTGCTAGCCCAATTACAAACAGAATTCGAACACCGAGATGATCTGTGGATTGACAGTATTGATGCTCGTGCATTGACATCTCCAATTTTTGAAGACTCTGACAAACGGATTTTACAAAACTCTACACTCAATGAACTCATGGCACTGCTCGACAATGATTTACTAGCAACTGCTAATTTAAAAGATAACGTCATTGACGATCTGAAAAAATTAACGCGCGCACTTCCCGGGGAGTTGAATCAGTTGTTCGACATCGAATCCACAGACAATCTATCTGATTGGATTCAAACCAGCGCTTTGTGGATGAAGCAACAACTGGAAACAGACGAACCAAGCGATTCTTCGCCCCGCAATTCGTCATGAGATTCGAACAACTTTTACTCACCAGGTACGGGCATTTCACCGATTTCAAACTGGATTTTGGGGTGAAACCTACCCACGGAAAGCCGGACATACATGTACTGTATGGTCCGAACGAGGCTGGAAAATCCACGACATTATCCGCTATTACCGATTTGCTACATGGCATACCGCGTCAAACGCCGTGGAATTTTTTGCACAAAAACGAAATACTGTTGATTGAAGCCGTGCTGCACCAAGCCGGACAGAGCGTGACACTTAAACGTTTTAAGAATCAACTAACCAACGCGGCCAACGAGCGAATTGAAACGTTTCCATTAGACTTACAAGGCTTGACTAGAGACGACTACATCCGCCGTTTTTCATTTGATGAACAAACACTTACTGCTGGTGGTGAGCAAATACTGAAAAGTGAAGGAGATATTGGCCAGGCGCTGTTTTCTGCCAGTGCCGGGC
Source organism: uncultured Granulosicoccus sp. (assembly GCA_938003775.1). Lineage (GTDB taxonomy): Bacteria > Pseudomonadota > Gammaproteobacteria > Granulosicoccales > Granulosicoccaceae > Granulosicoccus. The sequence continues at coordinate 3,774 of CALKXZ010000435.1, forward strand.
TTTCAGATCTCAAGGAACGCATTGACGCGGCTATGCACTCCGCCAATGAATTTTGGATGCCTAACCGCACTAAGAATACGCGCTTGAAAGTGCTCAAAGACGCACTGCAGGAAAACAAACGGAAAATGGCTGCAGCAAAGCTTGACGTTAATACGTGGAAGGCTCGGCAGAATTCCCTAGTTGATGCTGAAATACGCAAGAGGAAGGCACGAGAAGATAAAGACGCTCTGGTCGATGCCAGACGACGGCTTGAGACTAGAAAGATGGCATTACACGTTGCTAAAGCCATGGTACAGCACGCAAATTTACAAGCTTCGTTAATATCTCAGGGCATTGCTAACACAAAGGCTATCACTGCCCGCGGGCTAAACAGCCCCGAACAGGTACGCGCAGAGATAGATGCACTTAGAGCGCTAATTGCGCTAAATCGGCAGGCAGAGTCACGCGAGCAAGAACAGATAGCGCAACTTACTACGTTAAGGGAATCGCTGTCAGAGTTATCCAGTTCAGATAACGATACTTTGCTACTTAATTTGCGCAAGCACATTGAAGATCTGCATGCAGGCACTTCAGCAGCCTACGAATGGCAACAACAGCTGGCAGATTTTCAATATTCGATCAACGCTTGTGAGCAAGCCATTCAAGCAGATCTACAACGTTTACATAAATCACCGGATACAGACCTAACTCGGCTAACTCCTGATGTCACCAGACTTGATTCGCTTGCATCGCTCGTTGACGAAGGACGATCAATAACCGGTCAGTTTGAACATGCCGCTAAGGAACTGGCCTTGGTGAAAAATGACTCATCAGACTTGCACACTAGCAACGACGAGGCATTAGAACTTACCAACCAAAATCCCGCCGTCGATACATCAGTAGCAACTGATGTACTCAGGCGAATACAACGCGAAGCATTACCTCAAGCGTTAGAAAACCTGACTCAGGAACGGCTTGACGTGCAGCTTTTACTACACACCCAAGCAAACCATCTTGGTGTTGACGTCTGTTCAACGACTTCCATTACTATTCCTGATGAAACATGGCTTAACACTACCTTGCTCAAACAGAGCGATGCGATGTCCAACATCTCTCAAGTTGAGAAAGATTTGCGCAAAATTAATCAGCAGATTCATACAAAAAAAGACAGCTGCGAGCAACTGACACAGAACGGATTCATCAGTGAATCACAGATAAATGATTCTAAAAAAATACGTGATAAAACATGGCAACGACATCGAGCAAACATCAACTCCGAAGCTTGTATCAATAAGCTTGACACAAGCGCCGCTGAATTTGAGCAGCAAATGCTTGAGCATGATTCCAAAGAGCTCAGAGCGCGCAGCCATCATGAACAAAGTGCTAAGTACAACTTACTACAACAGCAAATTCTTCAAGACACCCGCGTACAATCGAAACTGGAGGAAAAACTTGCACGGCTGCGTCTGCAGGCTGAATCTATCAACACTGATTTGGTCGCACAAGTAAAGCCGTTTTATGTTGATTCATCGATTGATCCAGACAGCCTGCGCAAACGGTTCATGCAGGTCGTTAAGTTGAGAGATTTACAGCTGCAGTGGGAAAATCTTAATATCCGAGTTGAGCAGTTGGAAAAACAGTGCGACGATCAGTGTTTAGTACTGATCAACGTAATAGAACAGATCGAAACACCACGGGCTGTTCAACAATTACGCAAGTTATGTCTAAAGGATCTATTGATTCAATCAGAAAAAATCATCGACCAAGAACAGTTAAGATACCAACAGCAACAGGAGGCTGCCAAACTAAGCCAACAAAAAAAACTGACGCTTGCCAGACGAGTATCAGACCACCAGTTAGCTGCCGACTCTTTAAACCAATGGCAGGCTCGCTGGTCTGCTGCAACAGCAGATACATTGCTTGAAGGACTAACATTGAATCAAGGGGCAAGCGCGTTGCCAGTGGTCAGGCGGCTTGATACGGCACAATCAGAGAGATTCGACGCTCAGCATAACCATGACAGACTAGCCAAGAAAATCGACACCCGTGATACTGCTATCGCTACCCTTTTGAGCCAGGTGAATCACACATGCTTGACCGATGCAGTGGATGCTTTGAACAATGCGGTAGAGGCAAGTACGCATAAAAACACGCTTGAAAAACAGATCAAGACCGTTTCTACCGTGCTTCAACAAATCACTACAGACAAGCGCAGTGGTATGAACGATCAGGCAACACAACTGGCACTGTACGAGGTTCCCAGTGTTGACGAGTTACTCGCACTTCTGGATCGCACTGAGCAGTATTGTCGCTCGAAAAATCAATACAACCTGGAAGAACAGCGCTTGATTAGTATTCTTGGCAGCGCAATGTCCGAACAGGAACTTAACGAATTCATAGCCGACAGCGAAGACGACGTCCTTGAGTCTGAGCTGAACAGCCTTCAAAGTCAGCTGCAGGAGGCGGAACATCATCACGACGAAACCAACCGGCAGTGGGCCGTGGCGAACGAAGCGGTCAACGCACTCGGCGAGGACAGCCATTACGCGCAACTGACAACTCAGCGTGCAAACCTGTTAGTCGAACTTGAAGAAGGAGCACGAGAGACTGCGCAAGCTCGTTGTGGGCAGTTGGCGCTACAAGCGGCTATTGCCAGGTTTCGCCAACAACATCAGTCCTCTCTATTGAGCGCTGCCCAGGAGGCATTCACGACGCTGACCGCTGGACATTATACCAGCTTAATTCCACACGATGACGGCCGCGGACGCCAGCGGCTCATGGCCACGGACCAACGACACAACGCACGCGCTGTTAACGAGTTATCAACCGGCACACGCTATCAGCTCTATCTAGCGTTGAGGGCTGCCGCCTACGCCGACTACGCGCAACAAAAGACGCCCCTACCATTTGTTGCCGACGACATCATGGAAACCTTCGATGATGAGCGATCAGCCGCAGCCTTCCAGGTTTTGGGTCAAATGGCAAAGCACGGACAAGTGTTGTACCTGACCCATCATCGCCACTTGCTGGACATAGCTCAGAGTGTGCTAGGTGAAGACCATGTGCGAATTCATCACTATTCTTGAGTGAGCCGCGAGACCGTGGCGAACCGTCATGCAAGCGGCACATAGTGGCTTAATTACCCGCAGCAACCGAAGCACACTCATACTTAAACAACTATTTTTAGCGTCCTAAATAGCTATTTAGGCCGTTTTTTATTGGTTTTTTTGACAATAAATTTATTTAAATCAATTACTTATGATGGTCCGACCCGTGGCCGTAGGTTAGATGGCTAGGTATTCGTGGCGGAGCTCTTCGTTGTTGAGCACTTCTTGAGCGCTGCCGTTGAAGACGATTTCGCCGGTGTCTAGGATCATGGCGCTGTCTGAGAGTTTTAGTGCAGCAACGGCGTTTTGCTCTACCAAGATGGTGGTGATTCCCGTGTTCTTCACTTCGATAAGGGCTTTCTCGATGTCGTGACGCACCACGGGTGCCAGCCCTTCGTAAGGCTCGTCCAGAAGTAGTAATTTAATATCACGCGCCAGTGCTCGGCCAATAGCCAGCATCTGCTGTTCACCGCCGGACAGTGTCGTACCCTCTTGCTTGCGACGCTCTTTTAAGCGTGGGAATAGTTGGTAGATGCGTTCGTACTCCCAGCCTTTGGAACCGGCAATACAGGCAATGTCTAAATTCTCCTCTACCGTCAGGCCGGGAATGACGCGGCGATCCTCAGGCACCAGTTGAATGCCTGCCAGAGCAGCTTCAAAGTCTTGCTTATCGTGAATAGAGTTGCCTTTCAGCCAAATACAACCACTGCGTAATTCTGGACTCGCCGCACGGGCAATAGCTCGTAATGTGGATGTCTTACCGGCGCCATTGCGACCAAGCAATGCCACAATTTCGCCCTCATTAATCGAAAAGGATATGTCCTGAACGATGTAACTATCGCCATAATAAGCTTGCAACCCCTCTACCTGAAAGTAGGCATCGGACGGCTGTGCAACAGCAGCAGCTTTACTCATTACACTTGCTCCTCACCCAGATAAGCTTCCTTGACTTTGGGGTCTGCTTTAACTTCTTCGGGCGTACCTTGGCAAATAATTCGCCCACCCGCCAGTACAGAAATACGATCAGCTAAACTGAAAACAACATGCATATCATGCTCAATGATCACTTTAGTCATGCCTTGCGCCTTAATACGTTTGAGTAGATCAATGGTTGCGTTTGTATCGTGCCTGGCCATGCCGGCGGTTGGCTCATCGAGCAATAACAAGCGCGGCTCTTGTGCCAGCCCCATCGCCAGTTCAAGGCGACGTTTGTCACCGCGAGATAAGCTACCAGCTTCACTGTTGGTGAACGAGCCGATACCCAGATCCTGAAGTATGCCTTCCGCTTTCGATCGCACGTTGTTCTCACCAGCAAAACGTCTGAACCAGGACAATTTAAACGAACCATCACGTTTCGCCAGTATCGGAATCATGACGTTTTCCAGTAATGAGAGCTCTGGGAAAATCTCTGGTGTCTGAAACACGCGTACTACACCGAGTTGATTAATCTGATGGGGCTGCTTGCCCGTCAGGTTTTCACCATTGAATACAACGTGGCCTGAATCTGGCCTCAGACGACCGATACACACATTGAGCAAGGTTGATTTTCCTGCGCCATTAGGGCCGATGATGGCGTGTGTTTCACCTTCCTTAACTGACAAGTCAATATCACTCAGGGCATGTAAGCCTGCAAAGCTTTTGTGCACATCTGCAACATGCAAGACGACGTTATCCATGTTCTGCCCCTATGAGTGTTCGGCCGCTGCGGTGTTTGAAGCCGCTGACGATGAACCGGATTTATCTCGATCGAACAACGCAGTGATTCGACGCACACCCTCCATAATGCCACCGGGCAAAAATATAACGGTAATCATGAACAGCAGACCGAGAGTCAGATGCCAGCCTTCTCCGACAAACAGGCCAACAGTATCCACAACAATTGACTGAATGCTATCGGGTAATGCCTCAAACGCTCTGTTCAATATTCGCTCGTTAAAAGAGGAGAAAATATTTTCGAAGTACTTGATCAATGCTGCACCGAGTACGGGACCAATTAGGGTTCCAGCTCCACCTAGTATGGTCATCAGAACCACCTCGCCTGATGCGGTCCATTGCATGCGCTCAGCACCTGCTAGCGGATCAGTGACTGCCATCATTGCACCAGCAAGACCTGCGAACATACCTGATATAACGAATGCCCACAGCAGATAAGGACGTGTGTTTAAACCTGTGTAAGCCATGCGTGTCTGGTTCGATTTTATGCCCTTGAGCATCGCTCCAAATGGTGAGCGTGTAATTCGTAGGGCAATAAAAAACGCCACAATTAACACCACAGCGCAAAAATAGAATCCTGGCATGCCACTCATCTTCATACCAAACAGGTTAGTCGATGGTAGTGATCGGGTTACGGTGATACCCGCCATGGCGTCAAGTACCCGTGCATCGCTAAGTGACAATTGCAGCCCAGTTTCACCATTGGTGATCGGTGTGAGTACCGAGTAGGCCAAGTTATAGGACATCTGGGCGAAGGCCAGCGTCAGGATCGAAAAATAGATGCCTGAGCGACGCAAGCTTATATAGCCAATCAGGAATGCAAACACACCAGCTACAACAATGCTGAACATGATCGCTGGCAATACGTTCATAGACAAAAGCTTGAACGACCAGACCGCCGTATAGGAACCAACGCCTAGAAACGCGGCGTGCCCAAACGACAGATAACCGGTTAGACCAAACAGAATATTGAAACCTATGGCGAACACGCCGAAAATCGCGAACTTCTGCATCAGATCCGGATAGTTAGCACCAAACGGCGCTAACCACAGCGGCATTGTCAGAACAGCCGCAGCAAATGCTAAGAACAGAACCCAGTCGGACAGGGCTGATGAGTTTTTCATGATTGTATCCTCACTCTTCCATCACGCCCTTACGGCCTAACAAGCCACGAGGCCGAACCAACAACACGATCACTGCAACCAAATAAATAATGATTTGATCGATACCCGGAATGATGCTCTTGATTTCGTTCATGGACGCAAACGATTGCAGAATGCCTAGTAGAAAACCTGCGAGCACAGCGCCACCTAACGAACCCATACCACCGACCACCACCACCACAAACGAGAGCACGAGAAAGTCCATACCCATATGGTAATCAGGCGGCAAAATGGGGGTGTACATCACACCTGCCAGACCAGCCACAACGGCAGCCATGCCAAAAACGATTGTAAAACGGCGCTGAATATCGATACCTAACAGACCCACCATCTCACGGTCCTGCATGCCGGCCCGGACTACCATGCCAAAGGTTGTAAATTGCAAAAATGCGAAAACAGAGGCAATCACGATAGCGGCAAACGTCAGGTAGATAAGGCGCCACCACGGGTAAACGACATTTTCACCCAGACCGAACAGGGCACCGATATTCGCACTGCCGGAGACCATGCTAGGCGCTGACTGAGGAATAGGATTAGCACCAAAGTAGTGCCTGATAATCTCCTGAAAAATGATGGCAAGCCCGAAGGTCACCAGGATCTGATCGGCGTGAGGTCGCTTGTAAAAGTGACGTATCAGGCCGCGCTCCATCAGCAAGCCTAGAAACAACATGACGGGTATGGCTAAGAGAATGGCAAACGGTACCGAGAAGTCCACAATGAAAGCACCGACCACTGGGAACTTAGCTTCTAGAATTGGCACCTCCTTGTAGGCATCAAAAAACGTGATGCTCTCATCCTTAACCTTGGTAGAGATCGTTAATACTTTTTCCAGGGTTACAGCACAAAAAGCGCCCGCCATAAACAGAGCGCCGTGAGCAAAATTAACCACGCCCAGCGTACCGAATACAAGGGTTAGGCCTAGCGCAATCAGCGCGTAAGCACCGCCTTTGTCCAAACCGTTGAGTACTTGAAGAAAAAGTGCGTCCACTTAAGGTTGCCTCACGTTATTCAAAACCGATCAACAGGGAACAGTAACCCCGTGATGTTGTTGACCAGTCAGCCTGGACAGCAACACCCAAGATGATCTTGAGGAATCGACCTGCCGGGCTGATCCGGGCAGGTCTGGTCTATCGATCGCCAACACCGAAACGTTGACCTGTATTCGCTCTAGCCTGGACCGTTGATAAATTGTCCAGGCTAGATACAAATACTCAAATAACAAACAAAACGGTGGCAACAACCAAACCTGTTGAACGCCACCGCTGTATTCAGCGCCTGATTTAAGCGCCGTTGTTGCAGCTACCCAGATCACCACCTGCGAACATCGGATGATCGACCGCGTATTCAACCTGTGCACGTGGCGTTACTTCAACCACTTCCAGTAAATCGAATTGTGAAGAAGGATTGTCCTTACCCTTCACAACCAGAACATCTTTGAAGCACTGGTGATCTTCTGCACGGTACTCAGTGGGACCATTACCCATTCCATCGAACTTGTGTCCTTCCAGTGCCGCCCCTACCTGACATGGCTCGAACGTGCCAGCACGCTCACAAGCATCTGCATACAGTAGCGTCTGCACGTAACACGTATGGGCTGCCTGTGAAGGCGGGAAACCGTACTCTTGACCAAAGGACTTGACGAACGCCTGACTACCCGCGTCGGACAGTGACCAGTGCCAGTTGGTAGAACCGAAAATACCCTTCACGTTTTCACCGGCACCCTGAGCCATTAAACGCGAGTACAAAGGTACGATGATCTGAAAGTCTTTACCTTCAACTTGCTTATCTTTCAGGCCGAACTGAATAGCCTGTGTCAAAGAGTTGATCATGTCTTTGCCATAGTGGTTTAGGATCAATGTATCTGCGCCCGAGTTTAGAACCGGCGTGATGTACTGACTGAAGTCACCCGCACCCACTGGCGTCTTAACCTTTTCTGCCGTTGTCCAACCGATTGCCTCTGTAGAGGCCGTGATGGATTCTTCCTGTGTCCAACCCCATGTGTAGTCAGCTGTCAGGTGATAAGCACGACGCTCTTTACCGTATTCTTTTTCTAGAACCGGACCCAGCGCAGCACCGGACATGTACGCGTTAAAGAAGTGACGAAAGCCATTAGCCTTCTTATCCTTACCGGTTGTGTCGTTTGAGTGAGTCAAACCCGCCATGAAAATAATGCCAGCGTCCTGGCACAGGCCCTGAACAGCAATGGCCACACCGGATGAAGACCCCCCTGTAACCATAACAACGCCGTCTTTCTCAATCATACGCTTGGCAGAGGCACGAGCTGCGTCAGATTTTGTCTGGGTGTCGCCGGTCACGTACTCAACCTTCTTACCCAGAATACCGTTGCCAGTCAGAGCACTGGGTTGAAGGGTATTCATCATGCCACCATCGCCTTCGCCGTTCAGGTGTTTGACAGCCAGTTTGTACGCTCGTAGTTCATCCGCACCTTCATCAGCATAGGCGCCCGACTGAGGTACGTTGAAACCCAACGTGACCGTACCACCGTCGCCAGGGTTGTTCAGAAACTCGGCACCATAGGCATTGCGTGAAAAAAACAGGGGTGCGCCAGTGATAGCAGCTGACGCGGCGCTGGCCTTGAGCACATCACGACGAGACCAGTTACTTGTCTGGGGTTTTTTACTCATTAATTTTTCTCCAATTCCGGTACTGACTTGATTTAGGTGGCCGGGATGTTCCTATTCGATTGAACAAGAGCCAAACAGGGCCTTCAATTGGCTGTGGTGAGCCTTCTGGCAGTTGCAGGGCCGACAACACGCAGGTCGTCGACCCAGTCGTCTTTCATGTTTGCAAAGCACAGGTGCTATGCCACGCCTACAAAAGCTTGACGCTAGTATAGAGAATGTCCAGACCATTCTTACAAACGGTTAATATAGTTATAAATCAATAGGTTAAATGTTATTTGGCGGAATCTGCCTAATTGGTCGAGGCAAGACTCGGACAGTTTGTTACGAAAAGTAACAACTTTCAGCCCCCACTCGCTGCCCGTCAAAGCGCTCAGGTCAACGGTACGTCAAACAACCAGCTGTCCAAAATAGCGTGGGCATCGTCAATACCCTGTTTTTTGAGTGAAGAAAAATCCTGAATGGTGGCATCGATATCCGCTGCCGACAGTGCATCCTGAACAGAGGCGAGCGACTTGGCCACCTGATTACGCGACAACTTGTCTGATTTTGTCAACAGTATGTGTAGCTCAGTTTGGCCCTGTTGCTGTAACTCGATCAGTTTCCAATCACTGTCAGTCAATGGATGGCGGATATCCATGACCAGGATCAATCCGCGTAGGCTCGCACGCGACACCAGATAACGCGTCATGGCTGCTTGCCATTGCTTCTGTCTATCTTTGGATACTTGTGCGTAACCGTAACCTGGCAGATCAACCAAAAACCGTTCGTTTCCCAGCGAGAAGTGGTTTATCAGCTGCGTGCGTCCTGGAGTTTTACTCGTACGAGCCAGCTTGCCATTACGTGTAACGGTATTAATGGCACTGCTTTTGCCCGCATTTGAGCGACCGGCAAATGCCACCTCTGCCACTGATTCCGGACATCGATAGGGATCGCTGGCACTGGAGTCAAATTGCGCCGAAAAATACACCGTGTTCATGCACAAGCACTCTTAAAGTTATCTGTCAGTCTGCTAAAATTCGCCAATCCCGAGCGGTATTGACCGCGTACAGTCTAACGACTCGGAACATTCACGTTTATCTTGCCGGAGTATCCATGAAGAAGTGGGCCCTTGCAGCCGCGCTCGTCAGCGTTTGGTTTGCCAGTCCTGTCACCGCTGCCGGGGATGCCGCAGCGGGTGAGTCTAAATCTGCAGTGTGTGCGGCTTGCCACGGTGCTGATGGTAAAGCTATCCAGCCTGCCTATCCGAACCTGGCTGGCCAGCATGCATCTTATCTTGCCAAGCAACTGACTGAGTACCGTGACGGTGGTCGTGTGAACGCGCTAATGTCGGGACAGGCTGCCGCCTTGACCGATGAGGACATTGACGATTTGGCTGCGTACTACGCCAGCATGAGCAAACACGAAAACGTCGCATCGGAAGAGAGCCTGACGCTGGGCATGAATATCTACCGTGGCGGCATAACTACAGCCGGTGTGGCTGCCTGTTCCGCTTGCCATGGGCCAGCCGGGCTTGGCAATCCAGCTGCAGCCTGGCCTGTGGTATCGGGCCAGAACGCACAGTACACTGCCGATCAGCTACGCTATTTCCGCTCTGGTGAACGAGCCAATGATCCAAACGCAATGATGCGCGGAGTTGCCAAACGCATGACTGATACTGAAATCGAAGCCGTCGCCAACTACATTGCCGGGCTTTACAGTACACCGTAAAAAATTCCGGCACGGTAACCTTGCGACAACCCTAAAAACAGGCCTATAAACACCATTGACACCGACTCCAACCAGGGGTTCGTGTCAATTTTGCAGCTCATTTCGGGAATAACTACCAGCGCACCCGCAACCGCGGCATGAGTTTTGCGCACGGACCTGGGTTATCTCATTCACTGCGGCCACACAATAGCCTTCCTCTGACATTAAGCGCTGATTCAGCGCTAAATTGTTATGCTGACAAAACTTTGTGGCCCGACACTGTGTCTGATCCTTAGAAATTAAACAGGAGATTTCGATATGCAAATCACTAGACGTGGCTTTTTAAGCGCATCCATTGGTGCTGCCGTTGGCGGCAGTCTGCTTGGCGTGAACAGCGCAGCCATGGCTGCTGGCGGGTATGAGCTGATCACCCCACCGCAGAACACATCCACACCTGACCAGGTTGAGGTGCTCGAATTTTTCTGGCTCGGCTGTCCGCATTGCTACGCGTTTGAACCTGCCATATTAAAGTGGGAAGAGACTATCCCTGAAAATGTGGTGTTCGTTCGCGAAGCACCGCCACTGAATCCTTCTTGGGAACAACACTCCCGTAGCTTCTATGCAGCACAACTCATGGGTCAGGAACAACCGTTCGTTGATGCAATGTTCAAAGCCATACATGAAGAACGTCAACGTATGAGAAAGCCCGGTGACATAGCCGAGCTGGCCAGCGAACTGGGCATTGATAAAGATAAATTTCTCAAAACCATGAAATCCTTTGCGGTGCAGACCAAAATGAATCGCGCCACTCAGCTGGCTAAAGGCGCAGGTATTACCGGCGTACCCTCCATTATCATCAATGGTAAGTACCGCACAGGTGCCGGATTGGCAGGTGGTAATCAGGGAATCATTGACGTCATCAATGAAACCGTTGCTATTGAAAAGCAGAGCATGGGATTAGGCTAGTAAGCTTTTATTTGAACTCGTGCTACTGCCGTAGCATGCTGAAATAGAGCCAAGCAGTAAAAAAGGGCATCGACAACAATCGAGGCCCTTTTTTTCGACAGATCATTTAACACGTGGGTGTGGCCCCATTAATGCTGACGTCATATCGGTCGCACCTTCCCACACTGTGGGACCTATCTACTGCTCCAATGCATTATCCAAATCCTTAATGGGAAAGGCTTTAATAAACGGCAATAGTTCATCAGCACTGGTATCACTTGACGTTATGTTCAGCATACCGCTGCTTTTTAATTGCACCATGAATTGTGTTTCTCCGCCTTCGCTCATATCGATGACGGTGCGTTTCTGAACACGTATCTTTTTACCTGTGCCATTAGCTAAACCCATACCCATCTGCGCTAGTGCAGCCAAGCTGCCCCCCGCTACGCCCGTGGCCAGTGATACCGACACACTGCTATCATCCTTAGTGTAAGTACGATCGATAATCGTCATACCCAAAGCGCTCTGGTTATCCAGTTCGCCACCGACATAACCCGCAACACTATCAGGAAATAAAGTTAACGCTGCCTGCTGTTTCAGTTGCTGAAGACTCTCAACACACCATTTGGCTTCGTCCAATGCACCAACCAGATCATCTTCGCCAATCAGGCGCGCAGCGTCACTACAGGCCGTCGCTGCATCTTGCGCTGACTGCGCAAACACGTAATGTGAATTGATCAGCCATACGGCACTCAGAAGCACTAAACCTGTTTTTTTCATCCTTATTCTCCTGTTATGTATGCGCTTAGGTCGATAACGACCGGCGCGTTACTGATAAGGTACCCATCATTCATCGTGCTTACGTTGAAGTGCGCCACACCAGCCACTTTTTTAGCACCATGCTCCTCGTGAATATGACCAAACAGATGCACCGCAGGCTGCACTCTTCTGATTGCCTCGAGTAACGAGGTACAGCCAGCATGTTCCTTGGCAAATTCCCCACGCCGAACTTGATCAAGAATTCCGTACGGTGGGCCATGTGTGATTAGAACGTCTGTATGACTGGGTATTAAATCCCAATGCGCCTCAATCGGTGCGCCGGGATCGCGCATGAACGACCAGGTGAAAAAACGCGGTGTTATGGGTGAACCCCAAAACGACACACCTTCGACTTCACAACCGGAGTCATTCAGCAATATGACACCCGATTCTTGCGCAAATCGTCGGGTTGTCTCGGGTTCTGCCTCCATGAACGTATCGTGATTACCGGCGATACAGATCTTGTGAGGATGCATCTGGCTTCCTAGCCATTGCATGAATTGCTGTGTCTCGCGTTCAGTACCATGGCCAGTTACGTCTCCGGCGTGTATCAGTACGTCGCCATCGGGCAGCTGTACCTGATCGTGATCACCATGCGTATCACTGATACAAATCAGTTTCACCTTAAGCTTTCTCCCTACCGTTGCCCGACAATCACTTCCAGTCGCAGAAGCGCACCATACGACTTGCGGTAACCATTAATGGACGGCCATGATACCGATGGCCAAACTTCATAGAAGAACCAAGGCCGCCACACATTGTGCCGCCAACGAAGGCGAATTTCATGCCCACGGAATCGATCAGTTACATCGTCATTCAACGCCGTGTAGTAGCCCGCCAATGTTTCCAGAGCCAACCATTTTCGTTCTCCGAACTGAGTATACAGCCCCAGCGTTTGTCCAATATTGGAACCTTTGCGGCCGTTGCGCCAGTTGAATTCAGTGAACGAACGAAAAAAGGTATGTTCTGTATCGAAAAATACGCGGCGAAGATCAAACGTTAGATTGTCTTCAAATCCCGATTTTGAAAAATAGTAGTAACTGTTGGTGATACCGATATCCCACGTACGCCATATTTTGCCCCGATAACCGGTATTGAGCCGAGTGAAGTATTGCACTGCGCTATCGCGTTGCCGCACACCCAGATCAAGCTTCACACTGCCTTTTGCCCGTGCAGAACGAATAAAACGCAACGCCACCGACGCGTTTTGATCATTGAAACTGTTCTCCTCTCGGGTGCGTGCAACGTTCTCACCCACCCGCTCTGAATCATCATCTTCTGTGCTAAGCAGCAGTTTGAATCTACGCTCGGTTTCGGGTAACACCAGCCGTATTTTGACAGACGGTTTAACCTTAACATCACCGCCACCAGGTCGCTTTGCATCCAGACGAATACGTGCCCAGCTTTGGTTACTCACTGCATCCTCAGGCTTGGCGGCATCACTGAAAAAACCATCCACCTGCGTCATAAAACTGCTCAGCCGCTCGGAAGCTTTGGCTTGAGCACCATCCACATAAACAGTCGCCCTGCCAACCATACCCAGCGGTTTTTCATCTTCCGGCTCTGGTGTGGTTTCAGGTACTGCCTTGGTGGTGGACTCCGACGCATACCCAGCACTGGCACCCACTAATATCCATCCAATGACCAGACTCGTCAGCAACCTCTTTATCGGTTCAGGCATCAAGACAATTCATCAACACCTGCATCTGAGCAGGGGTGCCAATGGTAATACGCAGCCGTTCATCCAGTCGCTCTACCGGCCAGTAGCGAACCAATATGCCAGCGTTGTTCAACCGATCGAATAGCCCCTTTGCATCACCCTCAGGAGCTCTGGCAAATACAAAATTTGCAGCCGAAGGCAATACCTGGAACCCACGTGCTTGTAAATTCGCTACACACGCCGCTCGGGTTTGCATAATGGTGCCCAGCGTTTGCCGATAGTAGGATTCATCGTTGATCGAGGCAACACCGGCGGCCTGTGCCAAAACGTCAACCGGGTAGGAGTTGAAAGAATTTTTGACCCGCTGCAAACCATCGATAAGGTGGGCATCTCCAAACGCTACACCCAACCTCATGCCAGCCAGAGAACGACCTTTTGAAAACGTATGACTAACCAGCAAATTGGGAAACTGTTTGATCAGGGGCACAACACTTGTCGCACCAAAGTCAGCGTAGGCTTCGTCCACCAGTAGCACTTGATCGGTGTGACGCGTTAACAGATCCTCAATGGCCTGTCCCGGCACATCGCAGCCAGTGGGTGCATTGGGATTAGGGAAAATAATACCGCCAGCATTGGCCTCGAAGCGATCCAGATTTAGCGAATAATCCGGTTCCAGTGGAATAGTGGCTGGCTTAATGCCGTAAAGGTCACAATAGACCGGATAAAAGCTGTAGCTGATATCAGGGAACTGTAACGACTTACCGTTAGTGAAATAAGCCAGAAAAGCCAAGGCCAGTATCTCATCAGAGCCATTGCCGACAAACACTTGACTGATATCCAGATCATGGTAGTCCGCCAGAGCCTGACGCAACTTCGCACTCTCAGGGTCTGGGTAACGTTGCAGCGCATCTGAGCCAACAGCCTGGATTGCCTCAATCACCTTGGGAGAGGGTGGGTACGGATTCTCGTTGGTGTTGAGTTTGACGATATCAGCGCCACGGCGCTGCTCTCCGGGCACATAGGGCGTCAGTCGGCGAACAGTGTCAGTCCAAAAAGATTTCATGGGCAGGCAGGGTGAAATGAGGCGTCATACGCTGGAGAAACACACGCGCCTCCAAGTGTAGCTGCAACGGTGCCGTTATTCGTCCAATAAGGCGCTTAACTGTTCACTGGCGGCTCGTAGCTGGGGCAGAAAATCAGACACCGCTGAGAACGGTAGACGCATGCATGGCGCATGGAAAGACAGCGTAGCGTACAGACGGTTCTGCCGGTCGCGCACCGCTACCGCCATCGCCACCATGCCCTCTATGTATTCTTCATTGTCGAGAGAATAACCCCGCTCGGCGGTCGCCACCAATTCTTCAGCCAGGGCGCTATGACTCAGTAACGTATTGGCTGTGTAACGTTTGAGGCGGGTATTTTTGATGACCCTGTCTCGCCGGCTTTCCGTCAGAGAACTTAAATACATTTTCCCACCGGCTGTGGCGCAGGCAGGCACTCGGCTACCAATCTGTAAATTGACCCGCACAGGCCAATGTGTCTCAGCGCGATCAAAATAGATCATCTCGGCACCATCAGGTACAGCAATATTGCAGGTTTCACCAATATCCTGCGATAAGGTGGTGAGAATGGCCCGTCTCTGAGCCTGGAACGGGGCTGCTGCAAGCACCCCCAATGCCAGGCGATTAAGCCGATTACCGGCCTGCAATCCGCGCCCGTTCAGACGTGTTTGAAGGTAGCCGTGTCTTTCAAGCGAGGCGCACAACCTATGCACACTGGCCTTCGGAATGCCCAATTGGTCCGCTATTTCAGTCGGGCTCAACGGGCGATCCGCATCAGCAATAGTGTCTAGGATATCCAGCACCCGGGTCACTGTCGAGCCTTTCGGGCTGCGGGGCTCTAACTCGTTTTCGTCAGGCATTGATCATAAACAGGCAGGTAGCTACGGCAGCGATATTCGATAAAGTGACAACCGTCCAGATCAGGAGGTATATCGAAAATGAGATTTACAGTACCATTATCACAACTGTTGACTCAACTTTGCCTGAGGTTAGTGCCGACCTACTATGACGGACCAATTTGACTATGTGATCATCGGCGCTGGCTCTGCGGGGTGTGTGCTAGCCAATCGTTTGAGTGCTGACGGCACCTCAAGCGTTGCGCTTCTGGAGGCTGGCGGCCGTGATTGGAACCCCTGGATCCATGTGCCGGTGGGCTATTTCAAAACAATTCATAATCCCAATACAGACTGGTGCTACAAGACCGAAAACGACCCTGGGCTCAACGGTCGGTCGCTAAAATGGCCTCGCGGCAAGGTTTTGGGGGGGTCTAGCTCCATCAATGGCCTGCTGTATGTGCGTGGTCAACGACAAGACTATGACCGTTGGTCAGAACTGGGTTGCTCCGGATGGAGCTACGAAGAGGTTCTGCCGTATTTCCGACGCGCTGAAAATCAATCTCGTGGCGAGGACGCCTATCATGGCGTCGACGGGCCACTGCAGGTCAGCGATATGAGTTTTAAACGACCCATCTGCGATGATTTCATTAATGGAGTGACCGAGCTGGGAACGCCCTACAACGATGATATAAACGGTGAAGATCAGGAGGGCGTCGGTTACTTCCAGCTAACCGCTCATAACGGGCGGCGCTGCAGCAGCGCGGTGGCTTATCTTAATGGTGCACGCTCGCGCCCCAATCTGCACATCATTACGCACGCCATGGTCAAGAAGATTGATTTTGTGAACGGACGTGCAACCACCGTACAAATTGATCGGCAAGGCACACCCATGAGCCTGAAAGCACGCGAGGAAATTATTCTTTCCGCTGGGGCTATCGGCTCGCCGCAAATTCTGCAGGTATCGGGAGTGGGACCGTCAGATGTCCTTCAATCGCAAGGCATAGACGTGGTGGTCGATTCACCCGAGGTGGGTGAAAATCTGCAGGATCATTTGCAGATACGAGCCGTTTATAAAACACGCCGACCGGTCACCCTGAACGATGAGCTATCAAATCCTTTGCAAAAGGTGCGTGCCGGAATCGAGTACATCCTTAATCGCAGTGGTCCGCTGAGTATGGCCGCCAGCCAGGTTTATGCGTTTTGCCGAACGCGCTTGTCCAACGAACGACCCGACATTCAGTACCATTTTCAGCCATTGTCAGCCGACTCACCCGGCGAAGGACTGCATCCGTTCTCTGCCATAACAGCCTCGGTTTGCCAGCTCCGGCCGGAGAGTCGTGGTTCGATTCACATCCAATCACCCGACGCTAATGTTCATCCGATCATCCACGCCAATTACCTGTCCACTGACCTGGATTGCAAAACAGCTATCGAGTCGATGAAATTTACCCGCCGCATCATGCAGACCAACGCCATGAAAGATCATATTGCGCAGGAACTGCTGCCCGATCCTGCCGCTACTACCGATGATGAATTGCTGTATCAGGCACGCAACATAGCGAATACGATTTATCACCCGACTAGCACTTGTCGAATGGGTATTGATGATCGGGCGGTTCTGGACCCTGAACTTCGGGTCAAAGGTGTCACTGGGCTTCGAGTCGTGGATGCCTCCATCATGCCCGAGATTGTCTCTGGTAATACCAACGCACCTACCATCATGATTGCGGAGAAAGCATCAGATCTGATACTTAACGAACGCAAACGACGTCAGGGTATGGCCGCCTGATGCAACATTGGGGCATCATTTTGTATGGACGTTAAGGTGGGGGCTTGGAAACTGAATAAAATGGCCATCGGCATCATGCTGATGATTGTCACAATAGCTCCACCGGCAGCCGCCAGCCCGTTCATCGTTGTGCAGTCAACCACGTCCACGCAAAATTCCGGGTTACTCGATACCATCCTGCCCCTGTTCACGCAATCATCCGGTGTCGATGTTCGGGTGGTTGCAGTTGGCACAGGACAAGCAATCAGAAACGCCATCAACGGCGACGGTGATGTTCTGTTAGTGCACGCCAAAGAGTCTGAAGAAGAGTTTGTAGCCAACGGACACGGTGTTGAACGATTCGATGTTATGTACAACGACTTTGTGCTCGTTGGTCCAGCCAACGATCCCGCCAGGGTCTCCTCCGGTAACAATATCGTGGCGGCACTGGCTGCAATCGCCGAGTCCTCAGCGCCATTTGCATCACGCGGAGACGACTCCGGTACACACAAGGCGGAAATGCGCCTTTGGGCACTAACAGGCGTAGACGCCACAGCAGCTTCTGGAAAATGGTACCGAGAAACCGGTTCGGGAATGGGCGCTACACTCAACGTGGGCATTGGTATGAAGGCATATGTACTCACCGACCGTGCCACATGGATTGCCTTTGGCAACAAGGGCAATTATCAGATCATGGTTGAAGGTGACGATAGGCTGTTTAATCAGTACGGCGTGATCATGGTCAATCCAGCCCGCCATGACAGAGTCAAGGCTGAATACGCTCAAGTGTTTATAGACTGGTTAACTGGGCCTGCTGGTCAGACTGCGATAGGCAATTTTCAGATCGATGGGCAGAAACTGTTCTTTCCTAATGCCACACCTGAATAGGCTCGACAAACCACTCAATATTGAATTTATCATCGCTACCATAAACGTCGATGAACACCTGACGCGCCGGGTTTTTGCTTTGCATTGAACCCGTTTACCTTATTATCACAACACCTTTGCAGAGCGATCAACCGTTATGTCCGCATTTGACCATGTGCTGGATGCCGCACGTAGTACAACACGCCGAGTGGTGTTACCAGAATCAAACGATGAGCGCATCTTGAGTGCAGCCGTTGAAGTCAGACTACGCCGTATTGCTGACCCAGTACTGCTCGGCGATGAAACGAACCTCAAGGCAGCAGCTGAGCGCCTTGATCTTTCGCTCGACGGCATCGATATAGTTGATCCAACACGTTCAGATCGACGCGCTTTTTATCTGGATGCATTAGTCGAAAAACGCAAGCATCGTGGCATGAATCCCGAAAAAGCAGACGCCGCTCTGCACGATCCAGTCACCTTCGCTTGCATGATGGTCAGTCAGGGCGATGCCGATGCCTGCGTCGCTGGCGCGATAACCGCCACCGCCGACGTGGTCAGAAACGCCATGCGGTATATTGGCAGTCGCGCCGGGGAAAAACTCGTGTCCAGCTGCTTTATCATGTTACTGCGCCCTGAGCACCCCATCCAGGATGTCATGGTCATAGGCGATTGCGGACTAATGATAGATCCAGATGCCGAGCAGCTTGCACAAATAGCCGTATCTACCGGAGAGAGCGCCTCGCAATTGCTGGGTATAACACCCGAGGTCGCCATGTTGTCGTTTTCCACAAACGGCAGTGCCCGACACGCATCGGTCAGCAAGGTGGTTCAGGCCACCCAGTTGGCTCGAGAACTGCGCAAGGATTGGCGTATCGTGGGAGAGGTTCAGTTAGACGCAGCCGTTATCCCTGAAATCCTCACCAAAAAGGCACCCGAGCAGGCTGACGACAACCCATGTAACGTTCTTATCTTTCCCAATTTGGACGCCGGTAATATCGGTTACAAGCTGATTCAGCGCTTTGGCGGTGCACAAGCTATTGGGCCAATTCTGCAAGGGCTTGCCAAACCCGTCAACGACCTGAGCAGGGGTTGTAGTGCAGAGGACGTCGTAAATATCATCGCGGTTAGCGCAGCCCAGGTACGCAGTGTTCACTGACTTACACGCCTGTCCGGGTCATTGACATGTAACCGGACTGATCGGGGCCAACCTCTGAGCTAGCCTACTTCTGGTACAAAGATGTAAAGCTTTGTCGACAGAGCTTTTGGATACAATCAGCCGCTTAACAGTGCAAGTTTGGCACGTCCCTCGCTAATATGAAGGTATCTGCGCTATAGCTGACCCTATTGCGCATAATTTACACGTGCTTGCGATCAAGCCCGGCTTGGCGGTTTGTTTCGCCGTACTGTATTCAATGAGCAAGGGAACATCACTTCATGATGGGTAAACACAGGATAGGGATCGTCTATCTGTTAGTACTGTGGCTGCTAATCAGCGCGTTGGCTTGGCCTGCGTTTGTCGCGTCAGGCACCGTTCTATCTTTCTTACACAAAGAAGGCTGGCAACTCGATGCGTGGCATCTATTGCCAACACGTGAATTGATTCACTACTTCATTTCAGGCTATGAGCAAAGCCTAATTATCAGCATCCCACTTGGCTTGGTTGCAGTGATTGATTACTTATTGTTATCCCGGTATCGAATAACCTGGTTTGTGGGTGGAATCCTATTACCACTTTCCGGTGCGGTACTTGCGTTTACGCTATACAAACAACCCATGGTAGCGCTACCCACTTTGGTTTTAGCGGGCTTAATACTGGCTATCGTCCATCGGCTTATCGATATGCTAGCCGGCAGTGCTAGCCGCGGACGGCTACGATGAGTAAACACTCCATACTAGCTGCTGCATTCTCGTGCTTGAGTGGTGTGCTAATCGGTATCGCCAGTTCAGCTAATGCTAGCGAAGTGGTTCTGATTGGTGGTGGAAATGATATACATAGCTCACAAGCTCAAATAGAGTTCAATGTAAAGTGGGTGCAGAATATACTGGTTGAAAAAAACATAAACGTTTCAACCTATTTTAATGATGGCAACGAGCCTGGGGTTGATGTTCACTACACCCGCCGGGAAGATCAAACAAAATCCGACCTCGAACCTCTGGCAAGAGTCTTTGGAGACTGGATACTAGAGAGGCGTCTGTACCGTGAGCATGAGGTAGTAGCGGTTGCTGCAAGTACACGAAAATCAGATCTTGAGCCAGCACTGCAAGCAGCTATTGAACGTACCAAAGATGCTGAACTGATGCTGATATACAACGGGCACGGTGGCCCCTCGCACAACACAGCCGATGAAGCTACATTAAATTTATGGGACAACACCCGCTTAGCCGCTAGTGAACTGCACAGCTTACTCAAACCACGTAGTGCACCTGTAAAGTATCTATTCACCCAATGCTACTCAGGTGGGTTTCACCGTATTGCTTATGCTCACTCTCAAAGTGGTCTAGCGCTAAACGACAATAAACGATGTGGCTTTACTGCTGAGTCCGCGTATCGCATGGCAGAAGGGTGCAGTGCTAGCATCAATACCGATGACTACAGAGACTACACCACCTATTTCTTCGCTGCACTGTCAGGATTTGAACGAGACGGCCAGATCATTGGTAAAAATCCTGACACCAACGATGACGGCACGACAACACTGCGTGAAGCACATCTATACACACTGGAAGAGGCCATGAGCACCGATTTGTCACGCTCCAGCAGTGAAGATTATCTTATGCAATGGCAACCTTGGTACTTGCGCTGGCTGCCCTCACAGAAGAATTTGCCCAACAACGAATACGCTCGTCTATTCCGTGACCTCTCGACCCGACACGGTATCGCACTAAACCACACAGCTGCTGCAACTATTCGCACAAAACAACGCGAATCAGAGACCACTATTGAACAGCTAAAACAACAGATGCAAAGCAACGCCACTAGCATTGAAGCATTGCAATTCACACTGCAGTCAAGTCTAAGCAACCGTTGGCCGGCTTTGCTGGGTCCTTACACCGGTGCGTATCAGACTATGGTTAATAACGGTGAACTGAATACAATTGTGGCAGCTGTGTCCCTATCAGCCGACTACGAGAAGCTGGTATCGTTGCAAACAGACAATGAACAACTCAGTAACCAATTGCTCGAAATGCAACGCAAAGCAACGCAGTATCAGAAACTGATTCATTTACGACAACTGGCACTACTGCAACAACAAATCAGTGAATACGGCACTCAACAAGAGCAAGCAGACTACGCATCGTTAGTCAGTTGCGAGGATGAGCCACTGATGTAACCTTCATGAGCTGCACATTACGTGTTGCAACTATGCGCTCATGACTTCCCAGTCTGATGATGGTTCGATTCTGCCAATAATCTCACCGCGTGAATTGGTCAAGGAGGGTCGCAGGTATTCACCCAACAACTGGATCTCTTCTGTAGGTAATACACCGAGACCTTGCAACACCGCACCGAGTGAGACGCGCGCAGCCGCCTCGTTTCCATCATCAATTTTCAACGCCACTCCCAGCCCATGCTCTGGTATGACAGCAGTGTAGACGCCATCGGCACCGACCTTGATCAACAAATTGGGGGCCAGTCGTTCCATCAGTGACGTACATAATCGCTCCTTGCCTGCCACCATGTAAGGGTTACTGGTGATGGCAGCGTGAATGCGCTCCACAGCTGTTCGCCGAACACCGTCGAAACGGGATACGTCACCAAAACGAGCCATAGCAAGTGCAATGCGCTGCAACGGAATAGCAAGTGTCGGAATGGCACATCCGTCATAGCCCCACGGTAACTGAGCAACTCTTGTATTGCTGACACTCTCCAGCACCTCAAACCAACGTTGCTGGGCTGCGTGATTGTATAAACGATAGTTACCAGTTTGTTCACCTTTGTGCCGACACGCAGACAAAAAACCCAGATGTTTACCCGAGCAGTTATGATGAATGCGTTGCGGACCTCGCCCCTCGGACATTAGCTCAAATTGAGTTGCCTTATGCAGAGGTAATTCAGCGCCACATTCCAGATCATCGTTAGTACACTTAATGCGATCCAGCCAGTCCTGCGCCAGCCCGGCGTGTATTGGCTCACCATTGTGCGACGCACAGGCCAATGCAATATGCCTATCATCTAGCGAATAGGCCTCTACAGCACCAGACTCAACAAAGGGAATCGCCTGCAAAAATTTGATCGCCGAACGCGGAAACACCGCCCGTTGAATATCACCCAGAGAGGCAAATACGCGCCCGGATGATTCAACAACCGCCACCGCGCCACGATGCCGACTTTCAATGGCGTTACCGCGCCAGCGATTAACCAATACCGGATTCATGCAACACCTACCGCTTTGCGCAGTTGTGCCAGATACGGCTGACTGTGAGCGCGTGCTTTCTCGGCACCACGCGCCAGAATCAAATCAAGCTTTGCTGGGTCGGCCATTAGCTCGTTGTACCGTTCTCGTGGCTCACTGAGCACGCTGTCAACCAGCTCATACAGTTGTTGCTTGGCATCACCCCAGCTAATGCCCTGTTCGAAGGCCGATCGCATCTGTGTTGTCTGTTCATTTGATGCAAACGCCCGGTAAATCTCGAATACTGTGTTGCCATCAGGATCCTTTGGTTCGCCAGGCTCCTGCGAATTAGTTTTAATTTTCATGATCGATTTTCGCAGCTTCTTTGCTGTGTCAAACAACGGGATAGTGTTGCCGTAGCTCTTACTCATCTTGCGCCCATCAAGCCCAGCGAGCACCGAGGCGCGCTCCTCCACCACGACTTGCGGCAACACTAGCAAATCACCGTAGTGATGGTTGAAACGCTGGGCGATGTCGCGTGCCATTTCCAGGTGCTGCACTTGATCACGACCCACCGGCACATGCGTGGCCTTGAACATGAGGATATCTGCCGACATAAGAATCGGGTAGCTGAACAGCCCCATGGTAACGCCCTTATCAGGGTCAGCTATGTCGTTATCAAGATTTTCCTGCACCACCGCCTTGTAGGCGTGTGCACGATTCATAAGCCCCTTAGCACTCAGGCAGGTGAGCATCCAGGTCAATTCCATGATCTCGGGTATGTCTGACTGTCGGTAGAAGGTGGCATGTTCGGTATCCAGTCCCAATGCCACCCATGC
>CALKXZ010000436.1 GCA_938003775.1 uncultured Granulosicoccus sp.
CACCATTGGCGCCACATCAGGACTCAGTTTGCGAGATGCGAATCTTCTCAAGATAGAAGTCACTCATGGACTGGAGCTCAAAGTGCCGGTTGTTGGTGGACTGATCAGCGAGTTACTCAGTGTGATTGATCCGGGCAATGCGGTGTACTACGCACGCCAGCAAATACCGATTACAGCGGTTGCTACCGTGCGCATGCAATCAGAAGCGTGGGAAGACCAGATCGTGATCGCGAATGCGGCTGCAACAATTGACAATACGGATTCCTCGGAGCAAGGGACGCAAGCAAACGCATCCACAGCTAATGGCTTGGAAGGTCAAGGAGAGCAGAATAGTGATCTGGCCGGTAATTGTTTTGGAGACAGCGGACTGGGTTTGAGCCCGGTACTGGTCGATACATCCAGTTACGACCCGAATTCGTGCAGTGCCGCCAATCCGGCGTTTGGTGTGCCTGATGAGGGTGACCGGCAGAGCGGTTGTTGAGAGTGGTTTGTTTAGCATTGATGGTTCAGTGATATGCTGACAGGACCGGTCGCTCGCCTGTTATTGGTAGTGGGCTTACTGACAATGTCTGGTGTTTTGCTTGGGCAATCTGACACAAGTACCAACGCCGGAACTGTTCGCAGCTGTGGCAGCGACCTGACTGATCCCGGCGGCTGTAATTCCAGCGGCGCAGCATCCGATGTTGGCAGTGCTGCACCGAGACTTATGCCATCGACATCTGTTGGCAACCCCCTTGATCTGATAACAGGTAACAAGTTCCAGCGCGAAGTGGATTACGCCATCCCTGGCCACGAGCTTGTTTTTAACCGTCACTACAATAGCCTTAACGCAGACTGGAATATAGGTATTGGACAGGGTTGGCACCATACCTAGTCGGTTTGGTTAGTAGCTGCTGCCAACGGTTCACGCGAAATCATTCAAAGCGATGGTCGGCGGCTGAGATTTAACGCCGAGGGTGTGAATGCATCCGGACATGAGTTGTATCGAGCTGAGCATGTGAATGAGGGCTATGTTCTCTTCACAGATGAGCGTCATGTCTGGGTCCTGCCCGATGGAAGGCGGCTAACCTTTCATGGTAGTTATCTGTTATCGATTGACTGGCCTGGGCAAGGACGCCTGAGTCTTTATTACCGACAGGGCCGATTGGCGAGCGTCACTGATGAAGCGGGCCGACAGCTGCGCTTTCACTGGACACCTGGCAAAGCAGGTCTAACCCGTTACGGCATGCCGGATTCCGAATCGTTGCCTGGCCATCTTGAGAGCCTCACCTTGCCCGACGGTGAACGACTGACATATAGCTATGACAACAAGTTGAATCTCACTCGCGCCACCCTGCCGAATGGCACAGTAAGGCGTTATCACTATGAGGATGAGGATTGGCCAAATCATTTGACCGGTATCACCGATCGTCGAGGCGTACGCTTCGCAACCTGGGCGTACGACCAATCGGGGCGAGCAATACTATCCGAACATGCTGGTGGAGTGGAAAGAGTCTCATTGGCGTATCGCTCAATGGGTTTTATGCCACAGAGCGAGGATGTTGAACTCGGTGTGACGGTAGTAACTAACAGTGAAGGGCAGACAACTGATTACCATTGGCAGCTGGACCGACGAACCGGCTCAGCCCGATTGTTAGCGTCCAATGGTGCCGGTTGCGCGACATGTCCGCCAACCGGGTTGCAATACAGCTACAGTGCAGAAGGTCAATTATTGAACAGTCTTGATCAGTCTGGGCGGGAGATGCGCTACAACTATGACACCTTGGGTCGTCTTATTGATGTCCATGAATACCTACCGGGAATTGGCGAGCAACTGATTGTCCGACAGAACTATATAGATGATTCCAATGTGGTGAATCGAATTGTCCGGCGCAGCGTGAATCCGTCCGGTGTAAAAGTTACTCAGATCACCTATAACGCAGAGGCCGTGCCGATACGAATTGCGGAACACGGTTATGCACCAACCAGTGTAGATGCTACAGATTTCGTTGCAATCTCTCGCAGCACCGGTTTTTCGTACGAAAATGCAAGACTCACGGGAATCGATGGTCCCCGTACTGATGTGGACGATATTACAAGATTCGTCTATGACGAGATCGGTCGGGTGGCGGAGATACATTCACCAGCAGGTCCTGTGATACGCAGCAAGCAGTTCGATGCTCATGGTAGACCAGTACTGATTAGCATTGGTTTCCAAAGTGCCTACCAGTTAGCCTATCACGCCAGCGGCCAAATCGAGTCAGTTTCAAAAAGTGGACAGTCTATTCACTTTACCTACGATGCTGAAGGTCGGATGATCGGCATGAGCGATCCGTACGGTCGCCGAACACGTGTCGACTACGATGGTGCAGGTCGAGCTATACGCTTGATTGATGACGCGGGACAAGTCACTCAATGGACGCATGATAGTGAAAGCCGACTTAGCGGATTAAAACAGTTTGGTCTTGATGGTGTGGAAATTAGATCGCTGACACGCGTGTTCGATTCCAGTAATCATGTTATCGCAATGACCAGGAGGGACTTAAATACAACCACCGACAGCATTGCGATGCGCAAGGTGGAATTTGAGCGCGATGCACAGGGTCAGCTACTCGCTTCGATTGACACTGATAGGGGTAGTGCTACATTGCTCAAGCGCGATTCAGCAGGGCGAGTTGTTTCGGTTACTTCCCCTGATGGCGCTCGAACCTCGTTTGAGTTTGATGCCACAGGGCGGCATATCGCCCTAACCGATGCACGTGGCAATACGACACGTAGGGTACGAGATGACTTTGGCCGTGTTGTATTCGAATCTCATCCGGATTCCGGACTGGTTGCCAATGAATACGATGCTGCAGATAACCGGATCAGACGACAGGATACAGTCGGTGAGATAACTGTTTACGAATGGGATGCTGGCAATCGCCTGTTACGGCAAGCCAGCAGTAGTGAGGAGACGAACTATCGCTATGATTCTGAAGGTCGACTTAATTTGGCCGACTCGGTCGATGCAAAGGAGCAGTTTTCGTATAGTGCTGAGGGGCATCTGGTTGAGCATGCTCGCACGATGGATGGTTATCGTTTCGTTACCCGATATGACTACGATGAGGTCGGCCGTGCGATCCGCAAGTTGCTGCCCGATGGTCAATCCTTGCGCTACCACTACCATGAAAGCGGTACGAATCGAGGTAGGCTCAGGGCGATCACGCGTGAATCGCTATTTGGGCTGAAGCAGGAAACACTGATTGCGGAGATTGATCTGGATGCCCGTGATGGCTCCACCGGGTACCTTGCGTTCAACGGCAGACGCACTGATTATCGCTTTGCACCAAACGGCGTATTGGAATCGATCGAGGTTGATCAAGCATTGCGTCTGGAGTACCGCTATGACGATGCGGGGCGAATCATCGGTATTGATGAACAAGGCACAGCACAGAGTTTTCGCTATTCAGGCAATCGCCTGATATCTGCTATTACAAGCACCGGTCGGTTCGAGTACCGTTACGATGCGGTGGGTAATAGGACATCAATTCGCGCTGAACGATCAGACGGCAGCATCGAGCAGGCTGACTACCAGTACCCGGATAATGGTAATGGTAATCGTCTGCTTGGCACAGTAGATTCTGAATCAGGGCTGCAAACTGGAATAGAGTACAACCAAGCAGGATCGCCAGAGACGATAGCATCCCTTACTCAAAATACCAGTGCGTTTACACCTCGCCAAGGCGAGCGGCTTATTGACTACAACGCTCAGCAACGGCCAACTCATATCTTCGATAATGGTGTACTGCTTGCCGAGTATCGCTATAACGCCTTTGGTGAACGTATTGCAAAGGTGGTTCATTCGGGTACTGGTGCACCAAAGATTACCTACTTCCTGCATGACGGTAATCGCCTGACAGCCGAATTGGATGGCAACGGTACGGTCACCGCACAATATGTCTACCTGAACGATCACCGTCCAGTGTTGAAACTGCGTGGTAAGAACAAGTTTGCCATCCACGGTGATCATCTGGGTACACCGCGTTTAATGACGGCAGAAGACAGCGCTGTTGTATGGGAAGCTGACTATGATCCTTTCGGTGCGGCGACACTGGAAAACTCTCAGGAGCGGCTGAACCTTCGACTACCGGGCCAGTACTTTGATGCTGAAACCAGCACGCATTACAATCGTTTTCGGGACTACAACCCCGCTACTGGCCGCTATTTAACAAGTGATCCTATCGGGCTCGACGGAGGCGTCAATACATACGCTTATGCCGAAGCACTCCCCAATCTGTTAACTGATGTTCTCGGGCTCGACACCGATCCAGACACGCGAGCCAATAGTGTTCAAAAGCCCGAAGCTTCATTTGAAAGCAGACTTACCTATGTGCTGGAGCACGTTAAGCAACGTCTTGGAGAGAAGGGTGCCAATGCCACGATAACCAGGTTCTTCGCTGATTTGAAGGAGACGGCAACGATTATGGCGGGGATAGCTGCTGCAGCAGGCATTGCTATTGGTGTAGCGGCTGTCGCCACGGGTGGAGC
>CALKXZ010000437.1 GCA_938003775.1 uncultured Granulosicoccus sp.
CAACCGATCCGCCGTACGTTTTTCGGTGGTTGATGAAAAAACCGTACTGTACGGGCTGGGTGCTATCAAAGGCGTGGGTGAGGCAGCCCTGGCCAATGTACTGGAGGCCCGTGACAATTCGGGTGTGTTCGAGTCGTTAGATGACTTGTGTCGTCGCGCCAGTCCGGGCACGGTCAACAAGCGGGTGCTGGAAGCCCTGGTCAAGGCAGGTGCGGTGGACTCGCTGGGTCCGAATCGTGCCAGCTTGTGGAATCATTTGGGTTGTGCGTTAAAAGGTGCCGACCAGCTCCATAAAAACAACGATGCCGGGCAGGTGGACTTGTTTGGTCTGGGAGAGCCGCTCAACACGGACGAGCCTGAATTGTTAATTACCGTTGAGGATTGGACGGATCGGGAACGACTACGTGCAGAAAAGGACACGCTGGGCTTGTATTTGAGCGGTCACCCCATCAACGAATATCTGGCTGAAATCAGCCACTTTACGCACGGGCGTATCAAGAGTGTGTGTGCTAAGGCAGGTAGCGCTGATTCGGGCCCGTCCTACCGCCAGCGTGGCGTACCGGTTGTGACAGCGGGTCTGGTCATGGGGGTTCGGCAGCGTGATGGGCAGGGCGGGCGTATGCTGTTTATCACACTCGATGATGGCACCGGGCGCCTGGAAGTCGGGTTGCGCGGTGAGCAGATTGATAACAGCAGTCACCTGATTACCAAAGACGAGGTGTTGGTTGTTGACGGCGATATCAGCCCGGATGAATTTAACGGTGGGTATAAGATCAAGGCGCGTGAGATTTATGATATGGGTGCCGCACGCGCACGTTTTGCACGCCAGTTACTGATCCGACTGAATGGCCCACAATGGCACAATGGTGCACTGGATGAATTGATCAATATCTTATCGCCGTACAAAAGCGGCACGATTCCAGTCTGGTTCAGTTACCGTAACGGGCAAGCCTGTGCGCGCATTCGTGCTGGCAATCGATGGGCTGTTAGCCCCAAGCTTGAATTGATTGATAATCTAGGCAAGCTCACCGGTGAGGGTAATGTTGAACTGGTGTATTGATGTGCCATTAACCGCTGAGTAACGACCCCGTTGTTTTCGATTAACGGACTGCTGGTGCGCTGTCCCCGATGTTGTTTTCTCGAAAATTCAGGCCGTATAGCACGCATCTGACTGCGTCCTCACTACGAAACCGCCTATGTTCAACGTGGCAGGTGAAAGAATTCGGCGTTTGTTGAATAGTTCGGGCTAAAATGAGCGCAAACCACTGAGGCGTTACAGCGTAGCCCATGAATCCGAATTTTCTCGACTTCGAGCAGCCGATCGCTGAGCTGGAGGCGAAGATCCGCGAGTTGCAGTTTGCAACCGAAGATGCTGATATCAATATCAGTGAAGAGGTCGATACGCTCAAGAAGAAGTGCGACACCCTCACCAGCAGCATATTTGCCAAACTGACTTCCTGGCAAATTGCACAACTGGCCAGACACCCGCAGCGACCCTACACACGCTTTTATATTGATAACGTGTTCACCGATTTTGACGAGCTGCATGGTGATCGCCTGTATGCCGATGACTATGCCATCATCGGCGGTACCGCTCGCCTCAATGGCAAACCGGTTGTGGTCATTGGGCATGAAAAAGGGCGAGATACCAAAGAGAAAATTCATCGCAATTTTGGTATGCCACGCCCGGAAGGTTATCGTAAGGCCAAACGCCTGATGGAGCTGGCTGAACGTTTCGGATTGCCGGTTATTACGTTCATTGATACACCCGGTGCCTACCCAGGTATCGGTGCAGAAGAACGTGGGCAGAGTGAAGCGATTGCACGAAATCTATTCGTGATGTCTGGATTAAAAACACCCATCATATGTACGGTGATTGGTGAGGGCGGTTCAGGCGGTGCACTGGCCATCGGGGTTGGAGACCGGGTCATGATGCTGCAATACAGCGTGTATTCGGTTATCAGCCCAGAAGGGTGTGCCTCCATTTTGTACAAAAGCGTGGATAAGGCGGCAGATGCGGCTGAGGCGATGGGCATCACCTCGGAGCGTTTGTTGGAACTCGATCTGGTCGATCGGGTGATCACAGAACCCTTGGGTGGGGCGCACCGGGACCCCCAGCAGATGGCTATGAACATGCAGAATGCCTTGATAGAGGAGCTGGCTGCACTCAGCGCTCTGCCGATGGACAGTCTGTTGTCCAATCGCCAGGAGAAGCTGCGCGCGTACGGTCAGTTTAAGGAAAATGCGTGACACCGTTTGAAGCTGTTGTTCAGTACGTTGCCCAGCAGCCCACTGTCAATAGATATTGTGTGGCCTATAGCGGTGGTCTAGATTCACATGTCCTGCTGCTGCTGATGGCGCAGCTGCGTAAGCAGGACAGTGCGTTACAACTGCGCGCTGTCCACGTTGATCACGGCTTGCACCAGGATAGCGCTGACTGGGCCGATCACGCTCTGCGCGTTTGTAACGAGCTGCATATCCCGCTGGACGTCCGGCGGACCACGGTGTCGTCGACCAACCAAGGCCCGGAAGCTGGCGCTAGAATTGCGCGCTATGAGCAGTTCTCAGCGGTGCTGCACAAGGGTGAGCACCTATTATTAGCGCAACACGCTGAAGATCAGGCTGAGACGTTTCTGTTGCAGGCATTGCGCGGCAGTGGGCCGGATGGTTTATCAGCGATTCCAATCAAGCGACGATTTGCTGCAGGCTTTATGGGCCGACCATTGCTGAGTTGCTCGCAGGCATCGCTACACAATATTGCGCGTGCGCAGAAACTTAATTGGATTGAGGACGAATCTAATCAGGATCAACGCTTTGATCGAAACTATCTTCGCCTGCAAGTAATGCCATTGCTGAAAGCGCGCTGGCCAGCGGCAAGCGCAACCTTAAGTCGTTCAGCGCAGCGTAGCGCCGCCGCCAGTCAGACGCTACTGGGGTTAGCCCAGCAGGATTTGCTCAGCGTTAAAATCCCGGGTACCAGCGAGCTAAGCCTCAGTGCTATCAAGCGATTACCTCGCGAGCGCGCGTTTACCGCTTTACGCTTGTTCGTTCGCCAACGCGGTCTGCGCATGCCTCGGCTGCAGGATTTGACACAGGTCATGAGTGATCTGGTTGAAGCACGCCCTGACTCCAACGGTATCGTGAACGTGCGTGACTACGTGTTCCGGCGCCATCGTGACAGCCTTTTTCTGTTGCCGCTGCAATCGGAGGTTCTACCCTTTAATTACACCTGGGATCCACCGTTTGCACCGTTGCATATCACGCAAACCGGCCTGACACTCACTGCCGAGTTGTGTAGGCAGCAGGGTCTTCGTTTACCGCGCAGTGGCTCTATCAAGGTTAAGAGCCGGGCTGGCGGGGAACTGATCAAGTTGGGTGAGCCTGCGTTTCACAAATCAGTTAAAAAAGTGTTGCAGGAGTCGACGGTTCCACCGTGGCAAAGAGACAGCATCCCGCTGTTATACAGTGAAGGTCGATTGGCAGCGATCTGGAATATCGAGGTGGCTGTGGACTGCCGTATAGCCGCTGTTTCCACGACGTCACAAGAGATAACATCAGAACAACCCTCAGGCAGTAAGACGAGCGTCCCACAGAATGCGTAAGCTTTGCGCAGGGGAACCTGATACGGCATCAGAGCGAGGTGTCGGTTAACCCGTTCGTGTCATCAATGACACAAATAAGCAGTGTATTCGGTTTGTTCGCGCTTGCTGGTTCTGGTACTCTCAACGCCCGTTCAGAGTAAAAAATAAGTGCTCTGTAGCGGGATTTTCCCAGGAACGTTCCGCGTCACGCTTACCCGCGTCGATTGCATGCAAGATGATCATGTCTTGATAGTGTGACGGCTCCAACTTGATATAAGTTATGACGCGTTTTATTTTCGTAACCGGTGGCGTTGTATCGTCATTGGGCAAGGGTATATCGGCAGCCTCTTTGGCGGCGTTGCTTGAGGCGCGGGGCCTGAAGGTCACCATGCTCAAGCTCGATCCCTACATCAACGTTGACCCCGGCACCATGAGCCCGTATCAGCATGGCGAGGTCTTTGTTACACAGGATGGTGCTGAAACCGATCTTGATCTGGGCCATTACGAACGTTTTGTGCGTATCCAGACCAGCCAGAGCAACAATTTCACCACGGGGCGTGTTTACGAGACCGTCATAGCCAATGAGCGGCGTGGCGATTACCTGGGTGCCACGGTACAGGTCATCCCGCATATCACAGACGAAATCAAGCGCCGTGTTCTGGTCGGTGCCGGTGATGCTGATATTGCGATGGTGGAGATCGGTGGAACGGTGGGTGATATCGAATCCTTACCGTTTCTTGAGGCGATTCGCCAGATGGCGGTTGAATTGGGCCGAGAGCGAACCCTCTTTATGCATTTGACCCTGGTGCCGTATATTGCTTCAGCTGGCGAGATCAAAACCAAACCCACCCAGCATTCGGTCAAGGAGCTGCGCTCGATTGGTATTCAACCCGATATTTTACTGTGTCGTGCCGATCGTCAGCTACCGGATACTGAGCGGCGCAAGATTGCACTGTTCACCAATGTACAAGAGCGTGCGGTCATTGCCGCTACCGACGCTGACACTATCTATGATATTCCGCGCATGCTGCACGCACAGGAGCTGGACGAACTGGTGGTCGAACAATTCAAACTCGACCTGCCTCCGGCTGATTTATCTGAGTGGCAGCGGGTTGTGGATGGTATCCGGCATCCAGGCAAGTCTGTCACCATTGGTATGGTCGGTAAGTACACAGAACTGACGGAATCGTACAAATCGCTCAACGAAGCATTAACGCACGCCGGTATACAGACCGACAGTCGCGTTCGTATTCGGTATCTGGATGCTGAAAAGCTCGAGCGGGGTGATCTTAGCGCTCTGAGTGAAATTGATGCCATTTTAGTCCCGGGTGGATTCGGTAACCGGGGTGTTGAAGGCAAGATCATTGCTGCTAGGTATGCCCGTGAGAACAATATTCCGTACTTGGGTATTTGTCTGGGAATGCAGGTGGCGGTCATTGAATTTGCCCGTCATATTGCTGGTATCGATGCAGCCAACAGCAGCGAGTTCGATCTCGCCACAAGCGAACCTGTCATTGCGTTAATCACGGAGTGGCAGAATGAGAACGGTGAGACAGTGTTGCGTGATCACGACTCTGACCTGGGTGGCACCATGCGCTTGGGCGGACAATTGTGCGTTATGCGACCCGATTCTTTAGCGGCCAGGATGTACGGTGCAGATCAGGTTATCGAACGGCATCGGCATCGCTTCGAGTTTAATAACAACTATGCAAATCGACTCAGCGAGGCAGGGTTGGTAATCTCGGCACGCTCCAGCATTCAGCCACCTGCAAACACTAACCCATCGAGCGGTGATCAGAGCGAGTCCGCAAGCGAGTCCGCAAGCGAGTCCGCAAGCAAGTCGGCGAGCGTGTGTTCGCGTGCGTCCGCCTCCGCTGAATTTGATGCTGAAGGTCTGGTAGAAATGGTCGAACTGGCAGATCATCCCTGGTTTATCGGATGTCAGTTTCATCCTGAATACACGTCTAATCCGCGCGATGGTCATCCACTGTTCACCGGTTTGATAACAGCAGCTCTGGAGTTCCAGCGTCTTCGAACTCAAACAGAATCAGAGGCTGGTATCACCTCAACCGATGAAGCCGTTACCGGATAATCAGTCGGAAAACAACGTCACTACCTCTTTCAATCCATCACCCTGAGCTTTTCTCATGCAACTGTGTGGTCACGAAGTTGGCTTGAACCGACCGGTGTTTCTAATAGCCGGACCGTGTGCAATAGAATCTGAAGACATGGCGCTTGAGACAGCCGCCGTTCTAAAGAAGATGACTGCAGAGCTGGGTATGCCGTTTATCTATAAGTCCTCGTTTGATAAAGCGAACCGTTCATCGGCCCACAGCTTCCGCGGTTTAGGCATAGAGGATGGATTGCGTATTCTTGCGAAGGTCCGCGATGAAGTGGGTGTACCCGTGTTGACCGATGTTCACGAAGATACGCCCATGGATGAAGTAGCCGATGTGGTGGATGTTCTGCAAACACCAGCGTTCCTATGCCGACAGACCAACTTCATACAGCGCGTAGCTCGTGCGGGTAAGCCCGTCAATATCAAGAAAGGTCAGTTTCTGGCACCGACCGATATGGTGCATGTGGTGGAAAAGGCGCGTGCTGTTGGTAATCAACAAAT
Organism: uncultured Granulosicoccus sp.; assembly: GCA_938003775.1. GTDB lineage: Bacteria > Pseudomonadota > Gammaproteobacteria > Granulosicoccales > Granulosicoccaceae > Granulosicoccus. Next base: position 6,202 of record CALKXZ010000437.1, read on the forward strand.
TATGGTGTGTGAACGAGGCGCTTCTTTTGGTTATAACAATCTCGTGTCAGATATGCGTGGTCTGGCCATTATGCGCAACACCCAATGCCCGGTCGTATTTGATGCGACCCACTCAGTGCAGTTGCCTGGCGGGCAAGGCAGTTCATCCGGCGGACAACGCGAGTTTGTCCCGGTTCTGGCTCGCGCTGCGGTCGCCGCAGGTGTCGCTGGCCTGTTCATGGAAACGCACCCGGATCCTGCTAAGGCGCTCAGCGATGGTCCCAATGCCTGGCCACTGGATCAGTTGCAACCGTTGCTGGAAACCTTGATCCGATTGGACAGCACAGTGAAGTCGGGTGCCTTTGCTGAAGAGCCGTACCTGAACAGCTAAACTGATCACTTCATTCGGATCAAAACGACAATAAAGGAGCCAACATGGCATCTCGAATAACTGAGTTGCGCGCCCGCGAGATTATGGACTCGCGAGGTAATCCCACAATCGAGGCCGATATAACGCTGGCGTCCGGCGCTCAAGGCCGCGCCGCAGTGCCGTCCGGTGCCTCAACCGGAACACGCGAAGCGCTGGAATTGCGTGACGGCGATAAATCACGTTACGGCGGTAAAGGTGTGCTCAAGGCGGTGGATCATGTCAACGGCGTTATACGTGATGCGGTGATGGGTCATGAAGCCACTGACCAAGCTGGCCTGGACAAATTGATGCTCGATTTGGACGGCTCGGAAAACAAG
>CALKXZ010000438.1 GCA_938003775.1 uncultured Granulosicoccus sp.
ACCCAGGAAACTCTCAGGCAGATGGACCTTACACCCGACGAGACATCTGGAGAGCGGTGCGCAGGTTTGAGCGTATCCACCGAAGGGGTAGTGTGCCATCACTGATCGTAAGGCCCGTACAGCCGATGATCAGAACAACACACGTAAACTCTCAGGTTCCGAGACAGATGGGATGAACGCGTCGCAGACCTATATCTGCTGGCTTACATCGTTAACTGTTGTTGTTTTGGAGCCCTGTCTTGAAACATATTGCCGTCATTGGCGCTGGTATCACTGGCGTTACCACTTGTTATTCATTGCTGCAACGCGGCTACCGTGTCACTGTGTTCGACAAGAACCGTTATGCGGCCATGCAAACCTCGTTTGCAAATGGTGGACAGCTGTCAGCGTCCAATGCCGAGGTGTGGACTCAAAGCGCCACCATTCTCAAGGGACTGAAGTGGATGCTGAGACGCGATGCACCGCTGCTGGTTAATCCGAAACCGGACTGGCATAAGTATTCATGGATGGCAGAATTCATGAGCAACATTCCCCACTACGAGGCCAATACTATTGAGTCTGCTCGCCTGGCTATTGCGGCTCGCGAACACCTGTTTTCCTGGGCGCAGGCCGAGAACATTGACTTCGATCTGGAAACGCGCGGCATCCTGCACCTGTATCAGAACAAGCAAGGTTTTGATCATGCGACGCGTGTTAACAGCCTGCTTGCACAGGGTGGCTTGCAGCGAGAAGCCGTCACCGTTGAAGAGATGAAATCCATTGAACCTGCGCTTAGCGGTGAATTGTATGGTGGCTATTACACATCAACGGATTCAACCGGTGATATCCACAAGTACACGCGTGCACTGGCCAATGCTTGTTCACGTCAGGGTGCAACTTTTATATACGATGCATCCGTGGTAAAGCTGCTGCAGGACACTGACGGACATCGGGTTGAATTCACTCAGTCGGGCAGCGCTAATACGGAAGCCGAGCACTTTGACGCGCTGGTCATTTGCGCCGGTATTGAGAGTCGTCAACTGGCTCGACAAGTGGGTGATCGGGTCAACATTTACCCGGTCAAAGGCTACTCAATCACCGTTGCACTGCCCGACAAGGAAAGCCAACAGGCAGCCCCGTGGGTTAGTCTGCTTGATGACGAGGCCAAGGTTGTGACCAGTCGGTTGGGCAAGGACCGTTTTCGGATAGCAGGAACAGCCGAATTCAACGGTATTAACTATGATATTCGTGATGATCGTATCAAGCCACTAGTGAATTGGTGCCGCCGGTATTTTCCACTGGTAGACACCGAGCACGTTGTACCGTGGGCAGGGCTGCGTCCCATGATGCCGAATATGATGCCACGGGTTGGTGCTGGCAAATTACCCGGTGTTTTCTACAATACCGGTCACGGTCATCTGGGCTGGACTCTCTCAGCAGCAACCGCTGACATACTGGGTAGTGTGGTCGCTCAGAACCTGCCGGTAAACACAGGCAGGGTGCGTGGCGGAACCGCTGTCCGCAGAGTGGGTTAGTCCAGCACGAGTGTACGTTGAGCTGTAAAGCACTACAGCTCTGCGTACGCTAGCATACGCGCCACACCACATTACCGACGTCATCAGCAACCAGTAGACAGTTGCCAGGGCCAATGGCAACGCCAACGGGCCGCCCATAAGACACTTTTTCATCGGGTGCAAGGAAGCCTGTCAGGATATCCCGGTGCGGACCATCGGGCTTGCCATGGCGAAATGGCACGAATATCACGCGGTAACCACTGAGCTTGCTGCGATTCCAGGAACCGTGTTGACCGATGACCATGCCATCGGTGTCGAACCCTGGCAATGTGCCTGCTGGCATCCAGCACAAACCCAGTGAGGCGGTGTGACCGCCCAGTGCGTAGTCAGGCTGCAGGGCTGTCGCCACTTTTGCGGCATCCTGAGGGACACGATCATCCACAGTTTGACCCCAATAGCAGAATGGCCAGCCGTAGAATCCACCCTCGGAAACTGAGGTTAGGTAATCGGGTGGGACCTCGTCTCCCAGGCCATCGCGCTCATTAACGACCGTCCATAACTTTTGCGTTGTAGGCTCCCACGCCAGACCCACAGGGTTACGCAGACCCGACGCAAACACTCGCGAGTTTCCTGACTCTACGTCGAGTTCGTAAATGGCCGCACGACCTTCCTCAATGCTCATGCCTTGTTCGGCGATGTTGCTCATGGAGCCGACGCCTGCGTATATTTTTTTCCCATCCGGGCTTGCCAGTAAACTTCGGGTCCAGTGACCACCTGGTTTGAAGTCGGCCAGTTTGCGACCTTGCCCGTTAATCTGAGTTGCACCGCTTTGATAGTCGAAGGCCACAATGCCATCTGTGTTACCCACGTAGAATGTGTCGTCAATCAATGCCATGCCAAACGGTTGGTTCTGCTTGTCCAGAAAGTTTGTGCGTATTTCACCGACACCATCACCGTCTTGGTCGCGAAATAACGTAATGCGATTGGCTGAGACGCCAATTGCCGCCGCTCGTTTCATGGTACTGACAATGGCGTAGTCAAAGGCTGTCTTCACTGGCCCAGCCCCTGGTAACGCTTCGGCAACCAGCACATCATTGTTCGGAAGCACATGAATCCAGCGCGGATGTATTAAGTCGGTGGCAAATGCATTGACTTGCAAGCCTGTTGCCGCCGTGGGTACATGTCCATCCGCCCAACCCTTTGCTGTGGGCATTTTTAGGGTTGGTATGCCCTGGGGTTTTGCCACCGGTATAGCCGGTGTGGCACCAATTGCAGGTTCGTCTGTATCAGCGCCCCAGCGGCGCATTAAAATGGCGCCTGCGCCGATAATGGCAACGATGCGTGAAAACAGGTTTGTTGTACCGATGATGCTTTCTCCTGATTGCGTGGTGTGTGTTACGGCGCCTACGAACTGCGTCACAGGTCACTTAACCACAGGTCACTTTACTAGAGCAGTGTGCCGGTCAAAGCGTTCCAGTGTGATTGGATTATATTTGTCGGTCACACTGCTCTGAAGGATTGGACCGATATCAAACTTGTGCTGTTCTATAACGGTGGTATCACGGGAATCGCCCACAGCGGTGCGGGTCTGTTTTCAGACGTTATCCAGACTATTTGTCTGGGACTAACCGCCAAAGCCTCGGCCTGCTGTAAGTCGTGTGCGCGAAATCGTCGGCTTTGTCGACCGAACGCGTTTGCCCAGGTTTCATCGGTTTTACGTTGCAGCTGTAATACGTGCCGATAGGTTAGGACATAGGCTGTATCTGCCGTTTCATCAAAGTCCAGTGATGTCGGATGGTTGAGATCCACGCCCGCCACCGCTGCCGCCAATCGCGATTCCAGTGAGGTTCTGGCTTTGGGCAAGCTGGCTACGAATTTGGCCACTAACACTTGATTGGTGTGGGTTTCGGGTAGGGGTAGCTCATAGACCCGACTGGCAACAGGTCCTGACACAGATACCGGCTCTTTGCTGATCAAGTACACCGTTTGATGCGCCACGGCAAAGGCCTCGACATTTCTGGGGCCGTCCTCGTACACAAACTTGATAGTCAACGCTGGTGTTAGCGGTGCGTTAGGAGACTTGGCGCCAGCATCGATTGCAGGTTCCGCAAACAGGTACAAGGTACTTTGTCGGTGGCTGCGTAAGTTGTCACCAGTATCGCCAATGACCAGGTAGTGCTGGCCATCAAGGGTGGCTGTTGCCATATCCTCCCAATCACGGTTGTTAGCGTCCAGTGTCCATTGCTGCAAATGCTGGCCGGTTTGGTCAAATGCAAACAGTGTTGACGAGTTACCGCTGTCGTTGATGGCAAATAGAACCCCGGGGGTTGAGCGTGAGGCGGCTAATCCGCTGACCTCACTCAGTGCGGTGTTTGCCAAACTACCGGTGCGCCGCGCCTTGCGTACTTGCAGTGGCTGGTGTGCAAGACGTGCAGGTGGGTTGGCACTGCGTGTTCGATTTGCACCGACGATGGCTGCTTGACTGGCGACACCCTCAGACTTGTTCGACTCTGTCTTAGCCGCTGGTGGAGTCGGTAAATGGGGGTCAACTCGGCCAATGCTGGATGGTTTAGGTTGTGCTTGTGGGGGCTGTGTATTCTCGGGTCTGGGCTGAGGCGGTTGATCGATGGTGGCGCATGAGGCTGACACGGTCGCTGCCAGTATCAATATTATGAGTCTGTATGAACGGTTCAAGATGCGTGACTCCGCTACTGGTTGGGTTCGTCATCTGTCTGCATGAGCGCATCACGGATGGCTTTGAATAGTTGCCGGGCCGCTGCCGGTGAGCGTTGCGCATTTTTTTGCGCCAGTGCTTGACGCTGCAAGTGCCTAAAGTGTTGTCGATCAGCGTGAACGAACTCATTGAGAAAGGTCGTTAGCGCCGCTTTCTCACTCTCGCCGTCCACATGACCTAATAATCGCTCGCGCCACTGCTCGACCAGGTGCAGATTTTTAGTATTGGCACGGGCAGTTTGGCGAAGCTTTTCCAGCGCGGCGTCAACTGGCTCGACGTCAATTTGACGCATTCGCTTGGCAAGGAACCCGAGTTGACGCTTGCGTGCTCCGTGTGCCTTGATACGTTTCAGCTCATGAATAGCTGCCAGCACATCGTCGGGTAAGGGAATTGTCGCCAGCTCGCTTTGCCCGAGCTCTGCCAATTGCGCGCCCAGGTCCCGTACCGAGTGCGCCTCGCGCTTGCGTTGGCTTTTGCTGATGTCCTCGTGCAAAAGCGTTTCGTGCTCAGAATCTGGGTTTGCACTATTCAGATCGTCGTCTATCATCTATTTGGGTCGGTTTTCGTCCAAGGTCTTATTCTTTGGTATTTATCACATGTCTGCTGCAACTTACTCAAAACCCGTTGTTTTTTTGCGACAAACACGGTCTAATTGATCTTTGACCGGAATATGGGGGCTTGGCGCACAGGATGGCACGTTCGCTACCACAGCTGTTAATCTTAGTGCCTTTACTGGTTGCCGGTTCGTGCGTGCTGGCTGCAGAGAATTCCGGTAGTGTAAAACCGTTCGGTTTCAATCCGTCAGAGCTCGAACTTATCCAGTATTCGCGTGCTCATTCAGATGCCATTGTAGTGAGCGACACAGCGTTTGACGCGGAGTACGAGCACGTACCGCTGAACCGTCAGACCCAATTCTCGTTCAAGCTCAAACCCAAGCGGCCGAGTTTTACCCGCAAAGGCGCGTACGGCCTGGATTTGTTCACAGATCCCAGGCTAGATGTTAAACAACGACTGAGCGGACCTTCGCATCTGGACGAAGCTATTTCTCAACTCAACGATGGGTTTGTCTACTCGGCAGGTGTCAAGATCGAGCATGATGATGAAGATATCGACGGTACTGCCTACGTCAGTTCCAGCCAGCTGGGTTTATCCTACGGTAGGCTGGGGCGTCACTGGTATGGCGGTATCGATGTTAACTTAGAGCAGTTCGCCGACGAACTGTACGGCGAGCAACCCGATATATTGTCGCTGGATGTCACCACCGGTAGACGCCTGGGCTTCACAGGATTATCAGCACACTCGCCCTTGTGGCTACTTTCGGTGCAAGGCAATTTCGATATGCACGACGAACATTCTGGGGACGAATCGGAAACCAAGACAGATTGGTTTCTCAATCCGAGCTTGTTCTGGCAGCAACCAGGTTTTACATTTTCTGCGCAAATGCAGTTGCCGATAGAATTCGAAACCTACGATGATCAGGGCGATCCTGATTACCGTTTGCGAGCCGTGTTTGAAAAGCAGTTCAAGTAAAAGTCCAGATTTTATTCAGTAGATCTTATTCTGATCAACCTGATCAGGTCGGCCTATAGCGCATTGCGGCCGGGTTGAATGATATTTTGCTCGCCTTTACTGGGTATCTGGTATCAGCTCGCCCATAGGATGATCGTTGTCAAAGTCGAGCATGTCGTCTTCATCCAGTGGCATTGCCTTACCAAACTCAATTTTGGTGACCTGATTTTCAAGTTTGACAAGACTTAAACGCACCACCAATTCATCTCGCTTTCGGTGTTCAATTTTGATCGGTACGTAGCCCAGTGAGGGGGCGAACCAGGTTGCTGTTTCGCGACTACCGCCCGTGGCATTACGATTGATAACGCGAATGGTTTCGATATCACCAATGGGCGTTTTGAGCGTTTCCTCACCATCGTTGATAAATTCTACTAATTTTATTTTGCCGGTATCAAAGATCGGTAATGTTGCCTTGTCGAAGTCGTTGCGAAGGGCGTTCATGATCAGTAACGTGACGGTGAGTCTATCCAGGACCGGATCGGTAAACGTATCGGTCACCTCATTACCTCGGTACAGATGTGTGATGGTTTTTTCATCCCAATCAAATTGGGCGTCTACGGCGCGTCTGCGTTCATTGTCCTGCCGGTATTCGTAGGTCTGAGGCTGCATTGAGATCAGCCCGTTTTGCTCAACAACTGTGAAGGTGCTGGTTTCGGACAGTCGGCCCTTACCGGCTAACTTGAACATCCCACGGGGAGAAGTTTTCAAGCTGTAATGCCATTCATCACCCTCATTGGCCAGTATTAACCTAGCGCTGCCAGCGCTCATTAGGTTATTCCCCACCTCATAAATGACCTGAAAAGGTGCCAGGTCGCTAGCCTTGATGGATTGCGCCTGAGACGGGCCACTACTGATTGCCGCAGCAAGTACAGCAAATGTTGCTGCAATGCTCAGTACTTGATGGCTGATCGAGGATGATGGCAGACGAATCATGGCAGGGTTCCTATTGTTGCTTCTTGCAGCATAGACCAACTGGGGAAAACGTTGAGCAATGGTCACATTAACAAGCAGGCTTGTCTAAGCCTTTGATGCACAGTTGCAAGGCCTTTATGTAAAGGGCGTGTTCTTGGTCCAGCACCCGCTGTGCCAGGCTCTCGGTGGTGTCACCTGGGTGGATAGGGACGTGTACTTGTGCAATCACTGGTCCAGCATCAAGCTCTGAAGTCACTATATGGACGCTAGCGCCCGCTTTGCTATCACCCGCAGCTAGGGCGCGTGCATGTGTGTTCAGCCCTGGGTATTTAGGCAACAGTGATGGGTGGATGTTGATAATGCGACCGTGCCACAGGTCAACAAACTCCGCGGTTAAAATGCGCATGAATCCTGCGAGCACGATCCAGTCGGGCTGAACAGCGCTCAGCGTCTTGTGTAGTGCTCGGTCAAAACTCTGACGATCATCAAACAAGGTGTGATCCACAACAGCGGTTTGCAGAGCGCGTTGCCGTGCCGCGCTAAGGCCTGCTGTGTTGGGTCGATTGCTGATCACCAGAGTGACACGGGCATCGAGCACTGCATTAGCGCAGGCGTCAGCGATTGCAGCCATATTGGAGCCACGACCGGACATCAGGATTGCCAGTGTCTGCGTCATGGCCCAGTATCAAGCCGTGGTGTAGTGAACTCGCGGCTCGCCGGTGGCTGACTCAATTCTACCTATGGTGAAGCTTGGTACGCCTGCACGGTGCAGTGTGGCCAGGATAGCGTCTGCCTCAGTGGCACTGACCACGAGAGCCATTCCGACACCACAGTTGAATGTCTTGAGCATCTCAGTGTCTGTAATATTACCTTGTTGCTGAATCCACTCAAATACTGCCGGTGTGGTCCATTGACGACGATTGATTACAGCGACCGTGTTGTCCGGGAGTACGCGCGGAATATTTTCGGTCAGCCCACCGCCTGTAATGTGCGCAATTGCATGAATTTTGTGCTTGGCGAATACGTTGGCCAAAGGCTTGGCGTATAGGCAGGTGGGTGCCAGCAACGTTTTGCCCAGCGTGGTTTGTCCCATTGGACTGTGCAGGTCATGCCCTTCCACCAGCTTGCGAATCAGTGAGTAGCCGTTGGAATGTGGTCCTGACGAGGCCAGACCAATCACGATGTTGCCAGGTTGCACGTTGGTGCCGTCAATAATGTCGCTTTTCTCCACCACTCCAACGGCAAATCCAGCTAGATCATAGTCACCTTGTGCATACAAACCCGGCATCTCAGCGGTCTCGCCTCCGAGCAATGCCGCGCCCGATTGCACACAGCCTTCGGCAATACCCTTGATAACATCATGGGCCTGAGCAACGTTCAGGCTGGCCGATGCAAAGTAATCAAGAAACCACAGTGGTTCGGCACCACAAACAATAATATCGTTGACACACATGGCAACCAGATCAATACCAATGGTGTCATGTATGTCCAGTTCAATTGCCAGCCGTAATTTGGTGCCGACGCCATCCGCACCGGACACCATCACGGGTTGTCGGTATCGGTCTACGGGGAGTTCGAAAAGGCCTCCGAAACCACCAATTCCCCCAAGCACACCGGGTCTTTTGGTGCGGGCAACCAGTGGCTTGATTCTCTGAACCAGATCATTGCCTGCATCGATGTTCACACCGGCGTCGGCATAGGTGAGGCCGGAGGCGGAGGATTTGAGCATGTCTTCTGTCATGGTTCTTCTGTCTTGGGTCTGATGCGTCAAAAAGAGCGTTAAAGGCGAAGTGACAGGGTGTTCAATGATACGCTTAAAGGCGCTCCGATGGTCTCGATCAAGTGTGCGAGGCACTGATAAAAATTAACGAAGGGATGGCAAGAATGGCAGCTGTTTCAGCTCAGACAGCACGGGCGCTCTGTATCGATCAGGCGTTGTTGCTCGTGGTGCTGGTGGTATTTTTCTGCGCTTCTGCGCAGGCCCAGAGTGATGCCTACAGCGTGGAGGTGGCGGTGGCCGATCGGAGCGTTGCGGAACAGCAAAATGCCTATGTAGCGGCGTTTAGACGGGTACTGGTTAACAACAGTGGCGATAAAACATTGTTAAACCGGGATCAAGTCAGGGCCGGATTGCTGCAAGCGGAGTCGTACGTGTCTAGTTTCTCTTATCGAACGCCGCCGCCGGGTACGGTCATCTCCTCGGACACGCCGATAACAGAACAGGTTCGGCAATCCGGTCAGGCGACCCAGCTAATGATGGTGAGTTTCGATCGGACGCTGGTCCGCGAACTGATTGATGGTTCCGCAACAGAGCGTTCTGCCCAATCGGACAATCCGGCACCAGAGCCTACACCGCGCAGCAATTCTGCGTTGGTGTGGCTACTGATTCAGGACGATGGCCGGGATATTATGATCAGCGATCCGGCGGCGGTAAATGTGCAGCGCCGGGCTCGTGAGATTGCCGGTGCTGCGGGTGTATCACTGGTGTTCCCAGTAGGCGATGCCACTGATCAGCAAGGTGTCAGCGCTGATACTCTGCTGCAAAACGATATTGCGCGCATTCAGGCGGCATCTGTGCGCTATGAACAAGACACTCTGCTCGTGGGTACCTTGACGCGTGAGGGTACCCGCGGTTGGGTTGGACAATGGTACAAAGCGAGTGGCGAAGAACAACAGAATTCCACTTCTTCCACGACCAACCTTGATGAGGCCTTGCAACAGGGTTTAACCCTACTGGGTTCTTCTGGTGCTTTGGATGAAAGCTATCGTTACGGCGGTAATGCGGCATCGGATACAGAAGCGCTGGTTTGGGTTGGTTCTATGAGTTCGATTGGTGCCTACGCGCAGGTCATCAATTTTCTAGAACAATTACCATCGGTGAGTACGGTTTACCCAAAGGAGGTCAATGAAGGGTCTATGGTGTTTGCCGTATTACCGCGTAGCGCACTGAGCGAAATCGACGCTGCTCTGGTTAGTCAGAATTGGTTACGCAGGACGACCCCCACGAGCTTGTCTGCATCAGGATCGCTTGTTCGCAATGCTGACCTTGCCCTTGAATACGCGCAATAGCTTGCTATGCACGTACACCCACAGCTAACGCTGGCGCTGGATACAGCACCGGCAACCTCATTCGACAGTTTTCATGTGGACGCGGATACGCACATGGTGCGCGACAGTCTCCGTGCTTTTGCCGAAGGCGCGCTTGATGAGCTGCAGGTATACCTGTGGGGAGAGGCGGGTACGGGTAAATCACACCTACTCAGTGCGGCCTGTCAATCGTATACGCGTAAAGGTTACCGAGTCGCGTACCTGCCCGGTGAGATGGTTAATCAAGCCGGTTCTCTGGATGCTATGGAGCAGTGTCATTTACTGTGTATTGATGATCTACAGCGCATTGATCACGCCGCTGAGGTTGATTTGTTTCATTGCATTAACCGATGTCGTGACAACGAGACTCGATTAGTTCTGGCGGCAGATAGAGCGCCCGATGAGCTGGGTTTAAAGCTTGCCGATTTACAGACGCGTCTGGCTTGGGGGCTCGTGTTTCGTACGCAACTACTTACCGATGACGGGCTCAGAGAGGCCTTTCGTAAAGAGATTGAAACACGATCACTGGAAGCCAGCGATGAGGTACTGAGCTATGTGCTTAAGCGTTTTCCGAGGCGCATGTCAGTGTTGAAAAAAGTGGTGGATACCCTGGATGAGGTATCGTTAAGCGAGCAGCGACGCATTACTATCCCGTTTGTAAAAGCGGTGTTTAATGATGCCGAGCGCGCTCTGGCATCAATGAGTCGCTAACCTATTGCTTCGTAGGTTTTGATAGAACAGCTTAAGCAAAACCGTCAACACGGGCCTTGTTCAATGCAAGGCTTCGGTGGGTCAAATGCGCCTTAATGCCTACGCTGAATTGACAACATGCTTAAGAGTCTACCGGTTTTCGCTGTTCCGGCGGTGTGGGTGTATAACGTGCATACAGGCTGCTGCCTAGCATTAGCATAAGGCTGAGCACAACCATACTCATACCCAGCAGTTGTTCAATGGCCGTGTGGTTATACCAGACGTCCACACCGATGATGAAGTAGAGCATGCTCAGAAAACCAATCCATTGATGGGTATACCGGCGTGCGTGAATAATGCCACGAAGAGGGAACAATAACGGGATGGCCAGAGCACCGAGAACCAGGGCTCTGGGGACGCGTACAGGTGGCGCTATCCAGGTGAACCAGTTGACAATCAATATTAGCAAACCGAAGTAGCCAATTAAGGTGAGTACTCGGCCGACGGCAGCATGTCGAGGTGATTCGAGACGCGGCTGACGCTTTTTTTTTGTTGGGCTCATTGTCTGGTTGATTCGACCTGCGTGGTGCGCTAAAAATTAGGTATATAAACCTACAGGGTTTATGTACGTCGCTCGCTGGCAAGCGTTCGTGCAATTGATGCAACGCGTGCACCCAGTGCTTTGCACAATTGGTGTTCTTGCTCTGCCAGCGGCGCTTTGCCCTGTTCTCCGGCAACGTGGCTTGCACCGTAGGGTGTGCCGCCTCTTGTGGTTTGCATCAGCGCTGGGTTGGAATAGGGCAGGCCGCAGATCAACATGCCGTGATGCAACAGCGGCACCATCATCGTCAATAGCGTACTCTCTTGGCCACCATGCATGCTCCCAGTAGAGGTAAACACGGCGGCTGGTTTGCCTGCCAGTGCACCGGCAAACCATTGTTCGGTTGTGCTATCTAAAAAAAATTTCAATGACGCAGACATATTCCCAAAATGTGTGGGACTGCCAATAATCAGTGCATCACAATGGGCCAGCTCAGAGGTCTCAACATACGGGGCGCCTGTGTCTGGTATTTCCGGTATTTTGGGGGCGGTTCGATCTCCGACTTTGGGGGTGGCGCGCACAATAGCCTGACAGCCAGCTATAGATTCCACACCGCGACCAATAACTTGAGCCATGCGATAGGTGTTGCCGCCATTGGTATCGTAGACAATCAGTACCCGACAGGCTGAACCTTGTGGTAACTGTGTCTGGTCGTCTGGCTGGTTGCTGGTCACTGTTTATTGATTGCCTGTGTATCTGTTCGTCATGGGAACTACTACTCGCTATGGCTGATGACGGTTCATCGAATAGGTCACAACTGTGAGTTTAGATCGTGACGTGAGCGATACCTTGCGTGCGTAGGGTTCACGGCTATCGTCCAATCGCCGATAACACCCCCATAGTCTAAACCACCGTTGCCAAGCCTGGATTATTCATGAAGATGCCGAATTCCCGTCGCCGGGCGACCCTGGTGTCCTGCGCACCCGTAGGAGATTTTTTTCAGCTGGAATCAGCGTGTCTTTCGCGTTGTGTCGTGAAATTTTTGACAGACATTTGGCCTGGTGCTCGGAAGATCGCTTGGATAGCTCGACGATTAATCAATAGTCCCGTCTAGTGCTTACTGAACACGCCAAACGTCTTGCCGATCCAGTTTCAGGCAAGCTTGAGCTGACAGCGGTTTTGGACGCCTTGCTGGTTGATGGGCTGATTGCTGAGTCCAATAGTACGCTGTTGCGCTCAATTGCTTTACCGGCTAATGGTAAGCAGAGCGTCGAACCGTTGGAGAAGATTGCAGGCAGTGGCTGGCATAGTGTCCATGATCCGGATATAAAAATTAACCTGGATTTTCTGACACGCTGGCTGGCTCGTAAAACAGATCTACCGTGGATGCGCATAGATCCACTGCAAATTGATGTTCCCGTGGTGACATCAGTCGCTTCGCATGCCTACTGCACGCGGTTCAACGTGATCTGTGTGGAGGCGACTGAGGATTATGTGGTCTTTGGCACCGCAGAGCCTTTCTACAAGGAATGGCAAAGCGAATTGCAGCGGGTGTTGCAGAAAGAGATTCGGTTGGTTATTTGCAACCCGAATGACATCCGGCGTTACCTGAAGGAGCTATATACAGTATCCAAATCGGTGTTGGGTGCAAAGAAAGACCAGGGGCATCAGTCCAACGCGGTTCAAAACCTTGAGCAGCTGATGGAGTTGGGACGTCACGGCAAGCTGGAGGCCAATGACAGTCATGTGGTCAGTATCGTCGACTGGTTGCTACAGTACGCCTACGAGCAACGAGCCAGCGATATTCATCTGGAGCCGCGTCGTGAAATGGGTGCAGTGCGTTTCCGTATTGACGGTGTAATGCAGCAGGTGTACGACATGCCAGCGGCCGTTATGGCAGCAGTCACCAGTCGCTTGAAGATACTGGGTCGTCTGGATGTTGCTGAGAAGCGTCGTCCGCAGGATGGTCGCCTGAAGACGCGTAATGCAGAAAGCAAAGAGGTTGAACTGCGTATCTCTACCATGCCAACCGCTTTTGGTGAAAAGATGGTTATGCGTATCTTTGATCCAGAGGTTCTGGTTAAGGATCAAAGTCAACTAGGGTTTGATGTACGCGAGGCGGGTATTTGGAATTCCATGATTCAGCAGCCGAATGGCATATTACTGGTCACAGGTCCAACAGGTTCAGGCAAGACGACCACGCTATATAGCAGCTTGCAGATGCTGGCAACACCGGATGTGAATGTTTGTACGATTGAAGACCCTATCGAACTGGTGATGCCGGCGTTTAACCAGATGCAAGTGCAGCACAATATAGAGCTGGATTTCGCTGCAGGTGTTCGAACCTTATTACGTCAAGACCCCGATATCATTATGGTTGGCGAAATTCGTGACCTTGAAACTGCACAGATGGCTGTGCAGGCAGCATTGACGGGACACTTGGTGCTCTCTACATTGCATACGAACGATGCCCCGTCCGCTGTTACGCGGTTGCTCGAATTGGGTGTGCCGCACTATTTGATTCGCTCGACATTGATTGGTGTGATAGCGCAGCGCTTGATCCGCACCTTCTGCCCCACATGTGTTGCAAAGGCTGAGATGGACCCGGAACAGTGGCACTCACTTATGGCGCCATGGAAAGCCACGGCACCTGCGCATCTGCACACACCAGAGGGCTGTCTGGAATGTCGACAAACAGGTTTCCTGGGGCGTGCCGGAATCTATGAGCTGTTGCAGATGACACCGGGTGTAAAGAGCCTGATAACACCCACGGTTCACCTTGAAGACTTACGTAAGCAGGCGTACAAAGACGGTATGCGTCCACTGCGTATCAGCGGTCTTGGTAAGGTGGCCCAAGGCAAGACCAGTTTTGAAGAGATTCTGAAAGTGACACCATCGCCGATGCTGGACTGAATGCTGATGGGTTGTTAGTCTTTGCCATGAATTCAGTAGCAGACTAATAACCTCTTGAGTGCTAGCGTACAGGTCAGCCCAGCTGTTGCCGCTGATGTCACAGCCATGAGTGATATCTATGCCCATCATGTGTTGAACGGTAATGGTAGCTTCGAAGAGACGCCTCCTTCGGTCGATGTTATGCAAAAGCGTTGGCAGCATCGGGAGCGCGATGCCTACCCCACTTTGGTTGCACGGTTGGAAGGGCAGGTTGCTGGCTTTGCCTACGCGAGTAACTATAAATCACGCTCCGCGTATCGTTATACAGTCGAGGATTCCATTTATGTCGCTGCAGATGCTCTGGGCAAAGGCGTGGGGCAAGCCTTGCTTGATGAGCTGATACGCGTGTGCACAGCGAAGCAGTTCAGGCAAATGATTGCCGTGATCGGAGACAGCGACAACCAGGCTTCTATTGCCTTGCACGAACGATGTGGTTTCATCCTAATTGGTGTTGCCAAGGAGCTGGGATTCAAAAATAATCGATGGCTTGATATTGTTTATATGCAACGGCAGCTGGCGCCAGTGAGCAACTAGAAAGTCAGTGTCTCATTAACTCGCTCGTACCAGAGAGCGCATGCTAAATGGTCCAGACGATTCAAGCTTGTACAGATCATGAAATGGCCCCTAATTGAATCGTTAGAATTTACACCTGTGTCACGCTGAGAGATAACAGTCGTCTGCAATAGCTCGACCCCGTCACAGCTGATAACATTGGCATACCGTGTCCTAACAGGATCACGCTTACACTACCGGCTCTTAGAAGCTTTGTTGAGAGTCGGCGTTATGAATGAGACGTGTACTCAACCACCAATCGGTTGGACAGATGAGGAATATCGTCAATTCGGGCATGAGCCGCAAATTACCAAGCACGGTTACCACTCCATGCCGCTGTTTGAAACCAATACACTGATAGCGTTACTGGATGCCTATCCACGCCAACATTTGCAAGCTTACACGATGGGCACTGACCCAACTCGCTGCAGCGATTGGAGACAAGTCGACATCGCCGAGCATACATCGGGTGCTGATCTATGGCACGCAGTGGCCAAGGGCAGACTCTGGCTAAATCTTGTACATCTTGAAAAAAATCGAGCTGAGTACCGTGAACTGATTGATGCGATGTATGTTCATCTGGGTAGAAAATGCCCTCATTTGAAAAATCCGCAAGCGACACACAGTGCACTGCTCATCAGTTCGCCCGGCGCACAGGTTTACTATCATCTGGACGCCGAGCCCAATATGATCTGGCATATGCGGGGGGAAAAAGACGTTTGGCTATACCCGTCTATGGATCCTGAGCTGGTTCCACAGAACTACCTGGAGGATATTTATGCGGGTGAGATTGATGAAGACCTACCGTATGAGCCTGCCTATGATGAGCGCGCCTTGCATCATCGATTAGTACCCGGTGAGGCCGCCTCATGGCCACATAATGCACCACACCGCATTGTTAACATCGATATGAACGTATCACTGGCCACCAGTTACGCCACACCGATCGTCTATCAACGCCGCTATGTTCAACTGGCTAATCGGTTTATTCTTCGTGGCCTGGGTATTAAGCGTCGTAGCATGGCTGAGCACGGTCTGCTGCCAGCAGCCAAGCGCATGTCTTACCGCATCATTAACAAGATAAGACCCTTTAAGCGTCGTCTGCGTTCGGCTAACTACATCACTGACCTGCAGGTGGATGTTGATTCGCCAATGGGTCTGAAAAAGTTGGAACAGCCCCGATTAGCCTCTTTTGCCAGTGCTGGATACAAGGACACCCGAAAAACGTCGTCCGTAGGTGATTTATTCACCCGCGTACGATTCTGTCGACGTTTAACATCACCTTAAGACTCCTAAGCCTACAGTGGGCTCAGCACTGATTTATTTCTGCTGAGTTGATCGGTTATCATTGCAGCGCGTTCCGCCGATATATTAGTCAAGGGGTTAGTGTTATGCGAATACGATCATGGCGCTCGATAACACAGGCAACGACCTGCAGGCTTGTGTCAGATGCTGCACATACCCTGTCCCACTACGCAGCTCTGCTGATAGTGCTCAGCTGCCTGGTTATAACAGCGTGTGGCGGTGGTAGCGATCCGGCAGATCCAGTGGCACCCTCGGATTCGCCCAATCAACCAACCAGTGGGCCCTTGAGTC